>NZ_JBVHLF010000089.1:0-26975 GCF_055559155.1 Kitasatospora sp. NPDC024654 | reverse complement strand
GTCGTTCGTGCTGGCCACCGGGCACTCCTCCTTCTCCGCCCTCAACTCATCGAATCATCCAGTATGCCTGACTTGACCCACTTTGCCAGAGAGGGTGGGGAATTACATGACGTTTGCCCTGGGGAATTACGTGACCGTCGACAGTCCGACGGGGCCCCGGACATTTCCTGAGTGCCGCCGTCCCACGATCGAGGCCGGAGCGCGGGGCTGCCGGGCTTGCCGTCCCCACCGCTGTCGCGCACGTCCATGCCCGGCGCCGTGAGGACCTCCACGGTGTGTCCGGGCTGCACCGGACGGTCGCGGATGGCCAGATACCAAAGCCACTCCCCGACGTAGCCCGGCACCCCGTCGTCCTTCGGGGCGCTGGCGGCAGGGGTACCGAAGACGGGGTAGGCGAAGGAGTGGACGATCACGCGGTCCGCCCCGGTCAGCTTCGTGCCGGCCAACGTGGCGCCCCGCCACAGGCGGTAGGCCTCACGTTCGACTCCGGTGCGGTCGGACATGATCTCGTCGGCGACGATCCAGGCCGCGGCCGCCCTGTCCTTCGGCCCCAGCCCCACAGCCATCACCAGGTCCCAGGGGCACGTCTGCTCGCTCCCCCGCTCTTGACGCTGCGCCAGATCGATCAGGCGCCCACCCGCTTCTGCAGCGCGTTGCTCGGCCTCGTAGGCGGGTATCAGCGGCGTCACCCCAAGCCCCCGGGCCTAGAGACCGACGCTGGGCACGCCACCGAGGCGCGGCCGGTCGTCGTGGGAGCGTATGCAACGTTCACCGCGAAACCGTACCGCGCCGCACAACCCCGCCAGACACGCCAACGAGTGATCAACCGGTCTGCTTGTTCGAAGTCGAACGCTGAACGACAAGGAGTGCGACGAACGGGATCTGCAGTGCGGTCGCGGGTAGCCCCTCCCGGGCCCGCTGCGCGGCACTGGCACCTCAGTGCAGGGCGGCTTGGCCATCGACCGCCCGGCTCGGCGCAGGGAGCACCACCGTGCTGGTCAGGGTCTCGTGCAGGCGCACCGTGAGCGAGGTGTTCCGGCGTTCCGCGGGCCGCTTGATCGCCTGCTCCAGCGCGTCGGGGTCGCCGACCAGGACGACCATCTGCCGGGCGCGGGTGACGGCGGTGTAGAGGAGGTTGCGTCGCAGCAGGAGGTAGGAGGGGCCCGTCTTGGTCAGGGGCACCACGACCATCGGGTATTCGCTGCCCTGGGCGCGGTGCACGGTGATCGCGTAGGCGTGCAGCAGCTCGTCCAGCTCGTCGAAGGCGAAGACCACCTCAGCGCCGTCGTCGTCGCTGAGGATCCGCAGTTGGCGCTCCTTGTCGTCGATCACGGTGACCTTGCCGGTGGTGCCGTTCACGACACCCTTGCGGGGGTCGTTGCGCACCGCGATGACGCGGTCCCCGAGCCGGAACGGCCGGCCGTCGCCCCAGTGCTGCGCGGCGCCGTCGCGGTGCGGGTTGACCACGGCCTGGATGGCCAGTGCGAGGTCGTGGGTGCCGAGCGGGCCCTTGGTACTGGGGGCGAGGACCTGAATGTCGGCCGGGTCGATGCCGTACCGGCGGGGAAGACGCTTGGTGACGATGTCAACGATGGTGGCCTGGATCTCCTCCGGTCCGGGCAGCGTGCGGTCCTCGTCCTTGCGGCGGACGTCGTAGAAGTAGAAGTCGTCCCCGTTGCGGATGGGCCAGCCCCTCTTGATCTGGTCCGCGTTGGTGATGATCGCGCTGCCCTGGCTCTGCCGGAAGATCTGCGTCAGTTCGGTCCGGGGGAGCTGCGGGACGGCGAGAAGGTCCCGCAGAACCTGCCCCGGCCCGACGCTCGGCAGCTGGTGGACGTCGCCGACGAGCAGCAGGTGCACACCCGGTGCCAGTTTGCCCAGCAGCCGGTCCAGCAGTTTCACGTCGAGCATCGACGCCTCGTCGATCACCACCAGGTCAGCGGCGTCCAGTGGGTCGTAGGCATCAAACAGGGTCACCGGCTCCGGCTCGTCCTCGCGGCGACCCTTGATCAGGCGGTGCACTGTGGAGGCGTTGCGGCCGGTGAGCTCGGCCAGGCGCTTGGCGGCCCGGCCAGTCGGGGCGGCAAGCGCGACCCGGCCGCCGACGGCTTCCACGATGTCGACGATCGTGCGGACGGTGAAGGACTTGCCGCAGCCGGGGCCGCCGGTCAGGACCGATACCGGTTCGGTGAGTGCCATCCGCACGGCGGCCTCCTGGGCCGGAGCAAGCTCGGCGGCGCTGTCGAACACCGGCAGCGGCTCGGTGCTCCACCGGCCCAGGGTGGCCAGCCGAGTGCCGGTCCCGCGCAGCCGGGCGATCCGGTTGGCCACGCTCTGCTCGGCCGCGTGCAGACGCGGGGTGAACACCGCCGGCCGCAGCCGTGCATCATCGTCGGGTAGCGCCTGCACAATGACGCGCTGGTCAGCTGTCAGGGAAGCGAGCTCGGCTGGCAGCAGATCGGCCAAGCTGTCGTCGCGCAGGTTCCTCACGGTCTTGCGGAACAGCTCCCACTCCCACAAGAAGCAGTCCCCGGCAGCGCTGTCCAGCGTGTGCAGCAAGGCGGCCCGCAGCCGCTGGGAACTGCGTTCAGGCAATCCCAGCCACAGGGCCAGCTTGTCCGCGGTCGCGAAGCCGATTCCAAAGACCTCGGTCAGCCGGTACGGCGTGTTCTCCACGATGTCCAGAACGTCGGTGACGTCGTGAGCCTCCTGCCGATCGACCCGGAAGTGCCGCACGATGCGCGGGGCGTGGGTGGCCGAGATCCCGGCGCCCTGCAGCAGGACCATGAGCTGGCGGACCTCCTGGTGGACCTGCCAGGCGGCGACAATCTCCCCGAGGCGGCCGCGGCCGATCAGATGGACCTCCAGCAACCGCTCGGGGGTGGTGTCGATGACCTGCAGGGTGTCCAGCTTGAACTCGTCCACGATCGCGTCGGCCAACTTGGGTCCGATGCCCCGCACCAGTCCGGAGGCCAGATAGGAACGGATGGCGTGGACGGTGGCCGGCTCAACGTACTGGCACCCCACCGCCCTAAACTCCCGCCCGTACGTGGGATGCACCGCGTGGTGGCCGGTCAGCCGCAGCGTCTCGCCGGGCTGTACCCCCAGCAGGGCCTCCCCCTTGACCGTCAGGCTCTCCCCGTCCTCCACCCCCAGCCGCACCGCGGTGAACCCCCCGCCACCGACGTACAGGACCCGCTCGACGATGCCGTCCAGCGACTCCAACTCCCGCTGCCCCAACACTTGCTGCGCCCCCTCCGCGTCCCGGACCAGCGCCCGCGTCACCACGCGCGCCCAGCAGCGCCGACTGGTCGCCGTGCCGCCTGTTCGCCGATCAGCACGGCCCGGGCACGCTCCAGGTAAGCGGGAGCCGTCCAGTCGCCGACCCAGACCTTCTCATCTTCCGCGAACCTGCGGGGAACGACCCAACCGGCCAACGCCCACCCCACGAAGTCCTGCAAAGTGGCGCCCTCAACCTGATTCCAGCACACCGGCGGAAGTCCCCGTGCCGGGTCGGGCCTCTGCCCGACCAACCGCAGCAGGCCCGCCGCGATCCGCCACTGCCCCGCGCCTTCCTCAGGCGGATGCACGCCGATGGCGGGTTGCTGCGCCAGCCACCGCTCGCCCGTACCGAGAGCCACCCAGCAGGCCATCACCTCCTCAGCGGCCATCCGCGCGGCGCGCTGCCCCATCTCGGCGGCGGTGATCGACCCGAGCTGCACTTCGAAGCCGACGCGGCGGCCGTCCACGGCAGTAGCGAGCACGTCGGTGCGCCAGCCCCGGCCGGCGGCTTCCAGCTCGGCGTAAGCCCCAGCCGCTCGGACCGTGGTGACGATCTCCAGCTTCAGCAGGTGGTGATCGAGCGTCTGCTCGGCGAGGTCGCAGCGCGGGCCGCCAGGGTCATGGGCAAAGTAGCGCAGCCGCCGTGGTGCGGGGGAGACCTTCCCATGGAGGCCGTGCCCGCACTCGGGACAGCTGAGCGGCACGCGGGGCCGGGCCCGGTGGACCGCCTCCCACCTCCATCCGCAGCCCAGCTCTGGGTCGGTGGAGTCCAGCAGACCGCGTTCCGGATGGACGGCGGTGAACGTTATCGGATGCCCAACTCCCCACCCATCAGTTCCGGGACCGTCGTCCCGGGACGGGAGCGGCACCGTGCGGATGCCCCGGGTCCCGGCCGTCGGCCTGGGTCAGCAGGTGGCCGGTCAACGCGAGGCCCTGGACCGCCGGCGTCCACTGCGCGAGCAGGCTCATCACGTCCGGCAGCCTCGCGGCGTAGGTCCACTCCGCTTCGAAGACGCCCTCCAGATCCAGGAGAAACCGCGGCTCGGCCGCGCGGTGGTACACCCGCAGCGTCGGAGGCGCCCACTCCACGGTGTGCTCCTCCGGTGTCCCGCACCAGTACGTGTACCCGGCCTCGCGCACCGCCGCGTTCCAGTCTTCGGCCGCAGCCGACAGCGAGGCGACCGGGTCCGGGTGAAGGCTCTCCCAACCGCCGTCACGGTAGACCTGGACCGGCGGCACCACATCGGCGGGCCGGCCCGTTGCACAGTCCACTACGACGGTCGCCATCTCACGCTCCTGGTCGTGCGGCACGCCCCAGGGCGGCAGCCTGCTGGACCTTTCGTTCGATTCTTCACCTCGGCAGGGAGGACCCTGGCACAGCCACGGACCCTCCCACAGTCAAAATCATCCGGACGGACGACACCGGGGCCCGGCCTGCGCCCCGCCAGGTCAACGCCGAGGGCCCGCCCCGACCACCGTCCGACCGATCCCGAACCCGCGACCGCCTCGGCAGGCGTGCAGCGAAAGACCTCGTCCGCCCGCCCCGGCGCCCGCTGAATCCGGCGCCGGCTGGGCATCATGAAGTGGTGACGGACACTTGGAGATCGACCAACACCCCCGGACCTACCTGCTCCGGCAGAACGAGTGGTCAGCGACCAAGTACCTCAAACGCTTGAGCGACATCCACGAGCAACTCGGTCACGGAGCCTCCCGCTGGACCGAAAGCGCGTCACCCGCTGACCCGGCACGGCATTACTCCCGAACCCAGTGCCCAGAAGGCGATGGCGGTCCTGCACGGCATCCCGGGGGCTGAAGTCGCCGACCGCCCGTGGCCGCAATGGCTGTCCTTGGCGTGCATGAGTGAAAGAGACCTCCTGAATGCCAGGTGGACCCCCCAGACCGCGATCGACCTGCTTGACCACGCTGCCGTCGTAGGAGGACTGATGGAACGCCAAGGGATGGATCGCCGAGGATTCATAGTCGTCGCGGGGCTGGCCCCCGTCCTTGCCCAGGCCGCTACCGCCCCGCTCGCGCCGGCACGTGCCGCCGGATCCCGGATCCTGGTGCTGTCCGACGACGTGGACCGGGAAAGCCAGGAATGGTTGCGAGAACTGTGGCGCAAGGTCAGGACCACGTCGACGATGACTCCGCCGTCCGGCCACTACAGGGCGCAGTCGACCAGGTTGGGTTCTTTGCTAGTGCCCGGCCACACGTCGGGGCCCCCGCCTCGCCATTCGATGAGTACGTGGCGGTGGCCGTCCTCATCGCAGTGCTCGCCCTCCATGGCGGCCCCACCAAGGAGCTGCACCGCCTCGTCGATCGACGAGGCGATTCCCACCGGTGATCCTCCGGCACTGATCCGGCGGAACGTTGTGATGACGCGATGAACGACCACGGGAGTGGGCCAGTCTCGGCAGCTGTCTACGTCGAGCAGAAGTTGAGTGCAAGTTGGTCCCAAGGCCGGCATCTGCTTCTGGTCAGGAGCTGGTGCGCTTCTGTGGACCGCATCCAGGCCACGGCTGCTCAGGTATGTGATCAGCTGGTCAATCTTGACCCGAAGGTCTTTCAGCTGGGTGACGGCCTGTTGACGGCGAATGGGATCATCCGATCCGGTGGCTAGCAGTCCGTAGACGTGGTTGAGCTTCACCACCGCGTCGCCGATCTGTCGGAACTCACTGTGGGCTTTGGTCATGGGGGACACTCTGTCAAAGCGGGCGGGCTGTCCGACGAGGGCTCTGCGGCGAGTATTTCTGACGCCTGGCCGCGCTCATCACCCCGGCCTGGAACACTGTGGCCGGACGGCGCCGACCACCCCTGAGGGGAGCGGTGAGCCAGCAGGAGACATCTTGGTTTCCGGGGCCTGACAAGATGCAATGCCGTTGCTTTAAATTCCAGTGCGGGGCCAGCGGCTTGGCTCGGACAATGACCGCCATGACATCGGACGGGTTGATCCAGCTGGGCGACGGAGGCGTATGGGCGGCGGACAGCGGGGGTGACGGGCCGCCCTTGGTGCTGCTGCACCCTGGGGTGGGCGACTCGCGGATCTGGGACGGGCTGTTGCCCGAACTCACCGCGCACTACCGGGTCATCCGATACGACGTGCGCGGCTATGGGCGCTCGCCAGAGCCCACCACCGCCTACTCGAACCTCGCTGACCTGCACGCGGTGCTGAACCACTTCGGGCTCGACCGGGTCCGCCTGGTCGGTTGCAGCATGGGCGGCGGGACGGCGCTCGGGTTCGCACTCCAGCAGCCCGAGCGGGTGGAGTCGCTGGTGCTGTTGTGCCCCGGTGTGCCCGGCTTCCCGTGGCCGGCCGAGCCGGAGCTGGATGCCGAGTATGACCAGCTGGTAGCCGCTGGCGACCTGGATGGGCTGACCGCCTACGGCCTGCGCGAGTGGGCGGCGGCCGGTTCGAACGCGGCGGTCGTGGCCCAGTTGCGCTCCGCCGCCCGGGCCTGGCCCGGCGAGGATGTCCACCAGCAGTCCGACCCGCCGGTCTTCGGCCGGCTCGGCGGGCTTTCCGGCCTGCCTGCGGTGGTGCTGATCGGCGACCTCGACCGTCGCCCGGCGATCGACTGCGCCGAGCAGACCGCCGCCCGGATCGGCTGCGAGTTGGTCTGGTTGGCCGGCGCCGACCACTTGCCGCCGCTGCGGGCGCCCGGCGCGATCCTGCGCGCGATCGAGAAGGTGGCCGCCCGATGACCGTTCCATAGCGCCAGATCGCTCCGGCACCTACTGCGGGTCGGTCTCAGCCCGATTCGGGGGTTCGGGGCGCGCGGCTTCTTGGAGCCGTACCAGCGCCCGACCTCGGCCTTAGAAACTGGTCGCTCCGAGATCTGGGACGGCATCAGCTAGGCCGACTGCCGCTACGCGGACTGGGACGTCCCGCAAGCGGTCACGAGTCGGGGCCGCGCTCACGCTGATCACCGCGAGACGACCATGGGACCGTGAGGGAGAGCACGAGGCGGTTGTCGTGGCCGTGGAGCTGGCCGTACTGGCGGCCGCGGAGCGCCGTGGCCTCCCGACGAGTGCTTTTGTTCCTACTGCGCGTTGACGATGTCGAGTAGGACCTGGTCGAAGAGCGCAGCAGGCGTAAAGGGGTGGTTGGCTGCACGGAAGAGAAAGATCGGTCCGGCCGCAAGGTTGTACCAGGCGAGCGGCAGTCCGAGGCCGACATTCGGGCCAGTCCAGGCCGAACCGTACCGGTAGGTCATGTCGGCAGCGACGATTTGCTCGCGGGCCACGTGGAAATCCTGGGTGAGCTTCTGGAGCGCCTCCAACTCGCTGCTTGGATGCCGGGGCGCACCGAGCGCGCTGTCCAGTTCGGAGAGCGCTTCCATCCAAGCGCCCAGCCTTTCCACTGCCTGGCCCACGAAATCCGCGGCGGTGCCCGGTGACGTGCGCTCCGCGCTCCGCAGGAGATCGGCCGTGACAGGTGCGAGGGCATCGCGTAGCGGCTCCACGGTGTCGTTGTAGCGCACGAGGGCTGGCCGGTACTCGGGGGTGACCAGGTCCCAGGGGTACTCGGTCCATCCCCAATCAGTTACGGCCGCGTGCCAGCCAGAGACGTCCGGGGTGAGTCTGACTTCACCTGCACCGAACCCGACGCTGATCACGTCGCTGTCGACCTCGACCAGCTCGCAATCCGCAGCCTTGAACCGACTCTCGACAACCGCTGTGAAGAACTCCCCACCCGGCTCTCCGGCGTCGCGCAGCAGTTCCGGATCGGCGGTCGCCACAGGTCGGCCGCGGAAGACCAGGCTCAGGTCCGTCACGTCGATGGTGTCGAGTTGTGTCATGGGAAGACTGTGCCAGCACGCTGATGGTTGGCGACATAGCCGCGCAGAGCTGCCCCGCCATCCGAGCGATTGGCGTGCTCATCACATGGCAGGCGCCTCCCAGCGCGCCCCTTTCGGCATTTAACGGCGGGAGTTCCAGACCCACCCCGCCCCGCTCAGCGGGGTGACCGCCGCGGCCGAGGACAGCGAACTACACGTGGGCGGCGGCCTGATGCTCGATGGTGTCACCACCACCGGCCGCCACGCGGAGGGTTGGTCGCCGCGCGGCGAGGTCAGTATCCGAAGCGCGGCTCCAGGAGCACCTCGGGGCTGAGCGGGGAGGTGAGGGCGATCAAACACCGGGTCCACTCGTCCTCGTGGGGGGCACCGGCAGTCCCGGCGCTCGAGCACCAGAGGTAGGCCGAAGCGGGGATCGGTGAGCAGCTCGATGACGCGGTCGTGGGGAACGCTGCTTCCAGGGTGGTAGATGAGCTCGAAGCCCCACTGCTGCTTCGTCGTCTCCCGGTCTTCCACCCGGTGAACCACCACGGACCGTTGCCGGCCTGGAAGACGGCGATGCGGCGCAGGACGCCGCTTGGCAGCCACAAGGTTCTTCACCTCGGCAGGGAGGACCCTGGCACAGCCACGGACCCTCCCACGGTCAGAATCATCCGGACGGACGGCACCGGGGGCCCGGCCTGCGCCCCGCCAGGTCAACGCCGAGGGCCCGCCCCGACCACCGTTCGGCCGGTCCCGAACCCGCCACCGCCTCGGCAGGCGTGCAGCGAAAGACCTCGTCCGTCGCCGGGCCGGGCTTGACGCCGCTGCGCCGAGTGCCGCACCCGTGATCTTCATGACCGGCCGTGCCCGGCATGGTGCTGACAGCCCCCACCGGGTACGTTCGTCGGAGAGGCTGACCTTGGGAGGGTGTAATGACCGCAACTGCGGAGTCGGGCACGCTGCGCGTGCCTCGAAGTCTGGATGGGATCACGGCCGGGCTGAGCTTCCAGCAGCGGGCCGAGTTCTATGCCCAGTTCGGGCCCGTTGAGGATCAGGTCGAGCGCGAGGCCGTCATCACCTCGTGGTGGCTGCGCGCGATGAGCGCCGCCTACGGTCCCGACCGGCCGGGCTACTACGCGGCGATTGCCCCCGTGCTTGCGTCCGGCCGCACGACGATCGTGGACAGCGCCGCGTGAGCGACTGGCGCATCGCCCTGCAGCATCAGCCCTCCCAGGCACTGTTCGCGATCAGCGACACCGATCCACAGCTGTTCGCCGCCGTGACCATCGGCATCCAGCGACTGGAGCCGACGTCCGGCACGCCGGTGGACGAGTGGGGGGATCTGCGCTCCGTCGTCTTGGCGCCTTCCGTGACCGCGGAGATCGTAGTCAACCCCGCCGACCCCGACGGGCCGATCATCGACGTCGTACGCCTGGTGTGGGTACCCGATCTCGGAACCTGATAGCCGACCAGCACGGCGCCCTCCTACCCGGAACCGTCCGCCATACTACGGGCATCGCCCGAAACCCCTACCGCAGCGCCTCGGTCCGACCGGTCCACGGTTAATAGCAGCCACGTGGAAAAGAGCACGATCTCAGCCTGCGAACCCCATGGTCACGGTGATAGCGCCAGCTGCCCCGGTGCGCCGAGCCTCGTTGTTTCATCGTGGCAGCCAGTTGATCTCGTGCCCGTGGTGTCACGTTGATCCCTGTCCGTGGGCGGTTCCGGTCAGGGCTGCGCGTCGGCTGTCGTGCCGGGCAACGCCGGGTTCCACGGGCCCGGAGACCGCGAGGCCCTCCTCTCGGTGCTCGCTGGGGCTGGTTCGCGCTGGTCAGGTGGGTCGAGGGAGGGCGAGGACGCGAGTGAAGGCCCGCACGATCGCCTCCGCCCAGGGCCAGCTGTCGGGAATCTTGAGGCGGCGTTTGCGCTGGCCGCGCACCAGTCGGGCGGGGACGTGGAGGATGCGGTAGCGCAGGGTCTTGGGGGTGGCCTTGGCCTCCTCGCCGTCCAGGGTGAGGAGTTGAAGCCAGGCGCGCAGGTCGCAGGCGATCGCGGTGGCCGTCAGCCAGGCGGCGTTCACGGTCATCTCGCGGGAAGGCAGCAGGCCCATGCCGGACGCCTTCTGGTCGCGGATCTTCGGCTCAACGCGGGCGTGCTTGCGGTGCCGGGCATCCAGGAAGGCGATCTGGCCGCGGCGGCTGTTGGTGGCGAAGGTCTGGTAGCGGGCCTGCTTCTTGATCTCATAGGCGGAGGCGTCCTTCGTGTAGCGGGGGTGCAGGGGCTCCTTGCGGGCGATGACGCGGTGGCCCTTCGGCCAGCCGGTCAGGTCGCCGAGCAGGCCGGTGATGTCGGCGACGAACGCGTCCTCGCGCACCTCGCCGTCCGCGCCGGTGGCCGGCTGCCACAGGCCCTGGCGGTCCACGATCTCGATGGCCGCCTGTTCGCGCTCGGTGACCGCCCAGCCGACGGAGTACTCCCAGCGGAAGGTCGGGCTGGCCCGCCCGCCCGCGCCGGCGATCCAGTCCAGCAGGTCGTGGGAGAACCCGGCCCCGTCCACCCGGAACAGGATCTTCTGCCGTCTCCACCAGGGAAGTTGGGCCACCGCCCGGGTGAGGATGTTGATGTTCACGGCCGCGTCGTTGGCGCTGACGCTGCCCTCGTGCAGCACCGCGGCGAGTTGTTCGCCGGTGTTGTCGCAGGTCGCGACGAACACGTGGTGCCCGAAGGTTCCCTTGTAGGTGCCGCGCGCGCCCTGCTTGTCGGAGGGTGCGTTGATCAGCGTCCCATCACTGTCGATCACCGTCCACCCGCGCAGCGGCACACCGTCGACCTCTACCTCGGGGAAGCCCTCGGTCCGGTCCCGCAGCAGGGCGTACACGTGCCGCCGCACCCTGGCCCGGGCCCGCTCGATCCGCCGCAGCGCGAACTCGTCGCTCTCCTTCAATGCCCGCCACACGGTCGGGAACGAGGCGACCGGGCCGAAGACCGGCCGCTGATGCTCAAGCAACCGGACATCGCGGATGCAGACGGCGCCGAGGGTGATCGCCACCGCAAGATCGACCAAGACCTGGCCACGATCGTGCAGCGGGTGGAATCCGCGCCGCGCGAGCGCGCCCGAGAGTGCTCCGGTCAGACCAGTGCGTTCGGCAAGCAGTCGCAGATGGACCCCGCCGACATGCCCGACCTGGCCTCGCCCGTCCGCCGACATGGCCAAGCCCCGGCTCCACTCGCTATCGTGCACGTGAAAGGTGCCCCCACCTGCTCAAGATCCAAGCCTTAGACAAGCCGGATCATCGCAGCTCACGGGGCACCTTTTCCATGCCGTGACAGTCCGTCACCACTCCTGGGAATCACGATGAAACACCGAGGCGAGCGCCATGCTGGCGGCGGTCCGGAGTTATGCCTGGGTCGGTGCCACCATGGCCGGATGATCTCTGTTGAGTTTTTCGATGCTTCGAGGCTCCGGCTGGTTGAGGTGGCGGTTCCCCAGCTGTCCCCGGACGAGCTGCTGGCCATGGATCGGTACTGGGCGCAGGCGTTGGTCAGGCAGCCGGCGTTGTTCGATGGCCCGGTTGTGGCCTGTCTCGGTGTGGACCAGAGCAGGGATGGGTTGGTGGTGGCCTGGACGGGGGTCAGCTACCGCTACCGCGTGCTCCGCGACGTCGTCGGCTGCTCGTGGGCGCCGGCATCGCTCTTCGTCACGGTGCTGCAGCCCACCTGCGAGGGCGGGCTTGTCGTGGGGCGGGGGTCGGCTGCCACGGCGTATCCGGGCCGGTGGACGTTGCCCGGGGGGTCGGTGGAGCCACCTGCCGTCGGGGAGCCGCTCGACGTGATGGCCTTGCGGCGGCACGCGGTGCGGGAGGTGGAGGAGGAGGCCGGGATGGTTCTTGGCCCGGACGAGGTGACGATCTGGGGGGTCACCCGTGGCGAGCGCGGCAACGTCGGTATCCACTTCCTCGCGCCACCAATCCCAGCCGCAGTTGTGATCAAACACCACCAGGAGCTCACGGAGAAGGAACTCGCGCATGGACGTGCCCCCGAACTCGACCGGCTGACCGTGGTTCGCTGCGGACAGGAGGCGGTGGCTCTGGGGGACTGCGCCGACTACCTCTCCCCGGTGGTCGCCCGCTTCGCCCGAGCAATCGCCACCTGACGAGGCACGTGGCCAGCCCGACACCGACGGCTTGGCGACCGGAGGAAAAAACGGGGCGGATCCTCTCGATCGGCACCGGCTCGCGCCGGCCGGTTGAGCCGCCCTGCTGCTGCGCCCGGGCGCGGGCGGCTCCGAACCGTGGCGGGTGGGGTGGGACCGGCTTGCCGTCGACGTTCCGGCACGCTGAGCCCGCGCCCGCCCGGCAGCGGGGGCAGGGCTCCTGCTCGGCCGCCCGGCGGTCGACAGGGGGGAGAGGGGCGTCGCTCGATGTGTGTACCGCGTTCGTGCCAGGTCTTCGCGTTCTTCAACGCCGACATGCTGACGCACCGTCGGCTCCGAGTACGGCATCTCACCCGAATGTGGACGCCGCGCCCACCGGGTTGCCGGGGACATCCGGTTCTACTGCTGGGCGAGCCCGTCCAAGAGCCGGCCCAGTGCCTCGGCTTGGCGGGGGATGCGCTGGTAGGACACCAGGTTGCGTCCGGAGCGCCTGCGGTAGGCGGCTGACTGCCGTGCATCGGGGACCGTGACAGCCAGCGGGGGCTCCTCAGCGAGGACCGCCAACGCGGCCAGAAGCGTCCCCACGGTCGAGCCAAGACTCACCGCGAGCGGCTCCAGCACCGACGGGAGGAGCCCGGGACGGGCGGGATCGTCGGGGAAAGCGACCCGCACCGCAGGGCCGTCGGAATCCTGCTCCGGCAGGTACCGGCCCTCGCGGTCGAGTTCGACCCAATACGTCGCCAGCGGAGAGAGCAGCTTGCCCCGGCCCATCTCGGCTGCCAGGAGCGCCTGCATCTCGAAACCCTCGCCGATCGGCCTGGTGATCACCAGCCACCCGTACGCCTGTACCGGGCCGAGTTCCCCGCGCAGCTTCTGCACCTCGACGTACATCGCCTCGTGCGGTGCACGCACCACACATCGTCGAAGCCAGCCGTACAAACTCTCCGCCCGCGCTCCGGCGATGCTGTCGTGGACCGCCTCAGCGGCGACCACGGGAATGCGCTCGGCCTCGTCCGTCAGCAGTCCGGCGCCCTGTGGACGCAGGGCCCGGGCCACACGAACCATGTGCGGGTCCGCCAGCATGCGGCGGGTCTGCTGCGCCACAGGGCCTACCAGGTCCTGGGCGGCTGACAGGAGGTCGTACAGCGACGGTGGCTTCGGCTGGGCAAGCTGCCGGTCGAACAGCCGAGTCATGCTGCTCCTCTCACAGGGTGTCAAGTCCTACGTTCACCATGGGGCTCTGGCTCCACTAGATGTCCAACCGCCTTCTCCGCCACGAAGCGCACTAGGATGTCCCGGCTCTGCCCAGGGCAGTGGTACCGGTCTGCTGAAGGCATCTGCACGTCAAATCGGTGTTGTTTCCGGACGCCAGCGTGAGCTTGGGCCGCCCCGAAGTCACGGCGACTCGTCCAGGTCGACGCCCAGGACAGCGGCCTGGCGTCGGTTGAGCGCGGTGCCGAGGATGTTGAGGCCGTCGTGGATGCGTTCGATCGTGCGGTCGGTGCCATGGTCGTCGTACTGGTCGTCCGGCTGGGCGCGCAGGCGGAGGATGTCGCCGGTGGCGTAGAGCAGCCGGGCGGCAGCCAGGGCGAAGCCCTCTAGGGGGATCCCGGTTTCGGCTGTGACCTGCCAGGAGATGGCGACGGCGCCCGGGGCTGACAGGTCGACAGTCAGGGCATCGAGGTGGGGGTCGATCCGGTCGAGGAGGCTTTGGATCGCGCTGTTGTGGTCCGCTCTGTCGGGCCACAGCCCGGGAGCGCGGGTGATCGCGTCCTGGACTGCGGCGTCGCCGCTGATGGAGTCGTTGACGGCGTCCGATGCCTGGCGGAGGTGGGCGGCGAGAACAGAGAGCTGGACGGCCTCGTCCTGGCGGGCCAGCTCAGCTGGAAGGGCGACGCCGAGGGCGGCGCAAGCGGCTTGAAGCCGGGGGAGACTGGCCTGCGGAGTGGTGTTCACGGGGGCATGATGCCGTAACTCGACAACGCCACAGGTAAGTCGATCAACCCATGTTGACGGCTCGCGGTGTTCGCCCGCACCCGGCCCCATGCCGTCGGGGAGGATGGCGGCAAGGGCCCGCCCGGCAGCCCTGGACGGGCCCGGTCACCGCCCCGGCTTCGGACCAGATCATTCGGGACGGGACAGAAGAGGGGCCGCCCTGGTCCGCTCCTGGCGCTCCATGGCTCCGCGCTTCCCGGCCCTCGCACCGGCGCCGTGGTCCGACCTGTGATGGTGCGTTCTGCAGACGGCGAGTTCATGACTGGATCCCGGCGCTAATGTGGGGGCGTCAGAAGATGGCGATGGACGGGGGTTGCGGGTGGGCTGGCGAGACAGCGCTGTCCGGGTTCGGCGGCAGGCTGGCAGGGGCGGGAATGTGGTGGCGGTTGTGGCGGTTGTCGTGATGGCGGCTGGCTGCGGGGGACCGAGGGCATCCTCGACGGGTGAGGGGAAGGCCGGCGCAGCGAGTACTCCGCGGTCGGTCGTGGCCTCGGCTTCACCGGATCCGACCGTGGCCGCGAGAGAACAGGTCCTCACCACCTACCAGGCCTTCATCGCCTACAAGATCAATGCATCGATATCCGGGCGCAGCGACGTGAACCTTCTCGCCCAGGTCGCCGTCGATACGGCATACAGCGACGCCGTCTCCGAGATGACGGAGGAGCAGCAGAAGGGCTTCCGCTTCAAGGGCTCCCAGGTGAACCACCCGGAGGTGACCAGTCTTGACCTCACAGCCTCCCCGGCGACCGCCGAGATCAAGGACTGCCTGGACGTCTCGGGCTGGACGGTGTACTCCATCGTGCAGGGAGGAAGCGCCTCCAAGGCCCCAGGAACCCCTCCACGGGTCCCGGCAACGGCAGAAGCCCGTCGGATGCCCGACGGCAGCTGGCGTGTCAGCCGCTATACCAGTGCCCCAATGAGCACCTGCTGACGAAATCGTGCCGACCGCACGGACCGTGGTGACGATCTCCAGCTTCAGCAGGTGGTGGTCGAGCGTCTGCTCGGCGAGGTCGCAGCGCGGGCCGCCAGGGTCATGGGCAAAGTAGCGCAGCCGCCGTGGTGCGGGGGAGACCTTCCCATGGAGGCCGTGCCCGCACTCGGGACAGCTGAGCGGCACGCGGGGCCGGACCCGGTGGACCGCCTCCCACCTCCACCCGCAGCCCAGCTCTGGGTCGGTGGAGTCCAGCAGACCACGTTCCGGATGGACGGCGGTGAACGTCATCGGATGCCCAACTCCCCACCCATCAGTTCCAGGACCGTCGTCCCGGGCCGGGAACGGCGCCGGGCGGACGCCTCGGGTCCGGGCCGTCGGCCTGGGTCAGCAGGTGGCCGGTCAACGCGAGGCCCTGGACCGCCGGTGCCCACTGGGCGAGCAGGCTCATCACGTCCGGCAGCCTCGCGGCGTAGGTCCACTCCGCTTCGAAGACGCCCTCCAGATCCAGGAGAAACCGCGGCTCAGCCGCGCGGCGGTACACCCGCAGCGTCGGAGGCGCCCACTCCACGATGTGCCCTTCCGGTGTCCCGCACCAGTACGTGTACCCGGCCTCGCGCACCGCCGCGTTGACCTTGAAGCGCGGCTTCTGCCCGTGCTGCGGTACCCCCCTCTTCCCCGTCGGCGAGGGATCGCAGATGATCATGGTGACGTGCTTCAGTCTCGACGACCAGACCGGGCTTGAGCCCCTCGGACACAGCTACCGCGACGAGGCACCTTCGTGGATGGCCATCACCCTCGCCCCCGAACCCCGGCCCCAGTAGTCGCCCGGCTCTGCGGCCCGCGCCCTCCCGCAGTAGCGGCACCAACTACGCCGCCGCCCGCCGCTCGTGTGGTGGACCCGCGATTCTAGACCCGCACGATGCCCGGCCGACGAGAATCGGGCGAGTTCAGCCGATCGCGGCGCGCTCGGCAGCGAACCAGGTGCACGGCGCCCCGCGGATGGGGAAGGATCAAAGCGAACCCGCGCCCACTTTCCCGCCCCACCCCGCACCGCGCGGCCCGTGGCCAACGCGCCTACCTCACGGCCCCGCACCTGTCCGCCCGGAACGCCCAGCAGGAGCTGCATGCCGTGACCACCGCTACGCTGTCCGCCGTCGACCAGCTCCAGCGGCTGGTGCAGTGGGTCGGGGACGGCCGCCCGCTCACCACGAACGGGAACCTGCGCCTGGCCGACGCCCGCTACCTCGTCGAGACCCTGCACACCGGCGACCACGAGTTCGCTGGCATCGCCGACCACCACCGTCGCGTGCGCTCCAGCGCCGACTTGTGGCACCTCCAGGACCTTCTCGCCTGGGCCAAGATCGCTCGCCTGCTCCGCGTCGAGCACTGCCGCCTGCTCCCCGTGAAGAAGAACGCCTACCTGGCCGACGACCGCGAGCGTTTGCGCGACGGGCTGCTGAAGTCCCTTCAGACCTCTTGCCAGGCCTACGTCGGCCGCTACTCCTGGCTCTCCTACGTCTACGAGGACGCCGACCTGGCCCACGAGACCCTGTGGCAGCACCTCCCGGACGGCACCGACGACGCGGTCCAGGTGACGGAGATCGTCGGCGCCGTGTGGGATGCCCTGACCGAGCACGACGACTACCCGCCCACCGGCAGGCAGCTCGAGGACTGCCGGCGCCTGGTGCACCGGGACGTGACCTACCTCCTCGCCCGCTACGCTGACCTCGGAGTCCTGGACCTGTCCGGCGGCGAAACGGAGGCCAGACTCACCGAGTTCGGCGCCGTCTGGGCTGCTGACCAGTTCAACCCGCACCTGCTCGAGCTGCACATCGCCCTCGACGCGGTGAAGGACCCCAAGGTCTGGCGCCGACTCCAGGTCCCCGACCACTGGACCCTGGGCCTTCTCGGGCGGGCCGTCGAGGACGCCATGGGCTGGGTGGAGAACCGCGGCCACTACTTCACCCTGGGGCGCCTGGGCTACGGAGACCCCTCGCTGTGGGACGTGGACCGGGACGCGAACTCGGTCACCCTCGCGCGCTCCCTGGAGCCCGGCCAGCGCTTCCGCTTCATCTACGACCCCGACGAAGCAGAGTGGCGGCACACCGTCACCGTCGAGCGCCGCTTCCCAGAGCCGAGCCTCTTCGCTCGCGCCCGGTGCACCGACGGCGCTGGCAGTTGCCCGGTCGAGGACTGCACCGGCCCGGACGACTTCGCACAGCTCAAGCTCCTGTTGGCCGACACCTGCCCCCACCGGGGCGAGCGGATCCGACATCTCCTCGGCTACGACCTCGAGGACGGCTTCGCCCCGGAGACCTTCAGCATGGACGAGGCCAACCAGCGTCTCGAAGGGGCCCACCGCCGCAGCTGAGAGATCCCGCAGGCGGCCGGCATCCCGAGTCCGCCCAGGCCTCGATCGTGACGACCCGCCCGGTGCACCCGGACCGGGGGCGGAGGAGCAGATGACCGTCGACGGAGCGAGTGGCAGCACCGAGGCGATGAGCGCTCGGGCGGAAGGCCCCCGGGTCAGCGCCGCCGTCCACCGCAGCGGCCTGTGGGTCGGCGACTGGACCCGGTTCGTCGAAATGGCCCGGGCCCAGCGCCTGGACCGCGATGCCCAAGCGCCGCCGGCCGAGGTCACGATGATCCAGGCGAAGGGCGTCACCTACACCTACCCCGGCTCCGACAAGCCCGCGCTGCGCGGCGTCGACTTCCAGATCAGGCGCGGGGAGATCGTCGCGGTGGTCGGAGTCAACGGCGCCGCGAAGTCCACCCACATGAAGCTGCTGTGCGGACTGACCCTGCCCGGTCACGGCGCGGTGACCTGGGACGGTCGCGACACCCGCGACCTGGACCCGGCCCTGCTGTGGCGGCACACCGCGTTTGTGCAGCAGGACTTCTCGCACTGGCCGCTCACCAGCCGTCAGAACATCACGCTCGGACAGCCCACCGGCCGGGGCGACGCCGCCGTGCTGGAAGCCGCCGCCGCGACCGGCGCTGACGAGGCCATTGACGAGCTGGACCGCGGGCTGGACACCCTGCTGGCCAAGGACTTCTGGGGCGGCACCGACCTGACCGAGGGACAATGGCAGCGAATGGTGACCGCCGCCGCGTTCCACAGGCAGGCCTCGCTGCTCATCCTTGACGAGCCGACCAGCGCCGATGCGAGTGCCGAGCACCGTATCTTCACCGGCCTGGCCACCCTGGCGAAGGACCACGCCACCATGTTGGTCACCCACAACCTGGAGAGCACCCGGGTCGCGCACCGCATCGTCGTGCTCGACCACGGCCGGGTGATCCAGGAAGGGAGGTTCGAGGAACTGGCCGCCGCGCCGGGGATGTTCTCCGACCTGGGCGCGCTGCAGCACGACCGCGGCAGGCCGTACCCGCGCAGCGCGCGGCCGAGTGAGCGGGAACGCGAGGTACAGGGTCACCCTGGTCTGTTTCTGCACCATCCCGGACGACACCTTCAACGGACCGGCGCCGACGCGGACCTTCCGGTGCCCCGAAGGCCACGTTGCCCGGCTCCACTGGCGGATGGCGCATGTCACGTCCACGGCCTGGATGAACCCCAACGGCTACGAGTGGGACCTGAGCTCGCGGAACACGGCGGTAGCCCGCTGGAAGGGCCAGCCGACCCCCCGGGGCGGCCGCAACGAAAGAAAGGGAAACACCACGTGATCTCGTACAAGCTGCTCGCCGAGCAGGCGCTGACGGACGGCATGGAGAAGCTGGCCGCCGGCACGGTGGTGCTCGACCCGGACGGCCGGGTGCTGCTGATGCGTCGGCGCCCGGACGATGTGCTGCCCGGCATCTGGGACTACCCGGCCGGCGGGATGGAGCCCGGGGAGGACCCGCTCGCGGGGGCGATCCGGGAGCTGGCCGAGGAGACGGGCATCCACCGCACCGACCTTGAGTACGTGCGGCACCTGGACTTCATCAACACCCGGGGGCGCAGGACCCGGCAGTTCGTCTTCACCGTCACGGTGGCGTCCGATACCGCGGTGGTGCTGACCGAGCACGACGACTGGGGCTGGTTCGCCCCGGACCAGCTGCCGCCGACCAGCGACGGCTACCGCACGGTGATCGACTGGCTCACTCGCCGGCTGACCTCCGGCTGGCGCCCAGTCAGCGCCTATGTGCAGACGATCGCCCGGCCGATGGTCTACGGCTGCTTCCTGGTCCGTGACCCCGAAGGCCGGGTGCTCGGGATGCGCAACGCCGTCGACACCGACCGCTGGGACTGGCCCGGCGGGAACGTCGAGTTCGGCGAAACGCCGTACCAGACCGCGCTGCGCGAGACGAAGGAGGAGATCGGCCTCGACTTGCTGGCGGAGAATCCCGACGTGTGCCGGCAGCGGCTGATCGCGGTGATCTACCAGGAGGCCAACGCCATGAGGCCCGTCCCGTCGTGTGGCTACGTCTTCGACGGCGGCGTGCTCACCTCCGAGCAGCAGGCCCGCATCGTCCTGGACCCGGCCGAGCACACCGAGTACCGCTTCGAGACCGACTACAACTGGCGCCACCACCTCACACCGGAGGAATACCGGCTGGACCTGCAGGTGATGCGCGCCGCGCGCGGCGGCGCGCCGCTGTACCTGGAGCGGCCGGCTCCGGCCGACCAGGACTTCGAGGGCGTGATCGTGTTCGTGACGAACCGGCACGGGCACCTGCTGATGCACCACCGCGATCAGAAGGACGGCATCGCCTGGCCGGGCTACTGGACGCCCATTGGCGGGTGGCGGGAGCGCGATGAGACGGCGGCCGAGACCGCAGTGCGCGAGGTCATGGAGGAGGCCGGCATCGAGATCGGGGACGTGCGGCCGTTGTCCGGGCCCAGGCACGAGTTGGTCTCCTCGATGTCGCGGGTGCTCCTCGCGGTCTACGACGGCCCGCCGGAGGTGATCCGGCTCGGCAACGAGGGCCAGGCCGTCGCCTGGGTGCCGCTCACCGAGGCGACGGCCCGCAAGGTGCCGCCCTACCTCGCCCACTACCTGCAGCTCATCAACCAGTAGGAGGACGCAGCCGGTGGAGGCTTTGGATCGCGGTGCTGTGGTCCGCTCCGCCGGGTCACAGCCCGGGAGCGCGGGTGATCGCGTCCTGGACTGCGGCGTCGCCGCTGATGGAGTCGTTGACGGCGTCCGATGCCTGGCGGAGGTGGGTGGCGAGAGCAGAGAGCTGGACGGCCTCGTCCTGGCGGGCCAGATCCGCTGGAAAGGCGACGTCGAGGGCGGCGCAAGCGGCTTGAAGCCGGGGGAGACTGGCCTGCAGGGTGGTGTTCACGGGGGCATGATGCCGTAACTCGACAAAGCCACAGGTAAGTTGGTCAGCCCGTGTTGACGGCTCGCGGTGTCCGCCCGCACCTGGCCAGGGCCGCCGAGGACCTGGCCAAGCTGCAACGCTCAGCCGGTGGTGAGGTCGGCGAGGGGCTGCGGGTCCTGGTCGAAGGCGGCGTCGAGGTGCTCGTCGTCGGGGCAGGGGTAGGTCGGTTTCGTGAGGGCGTCTATCCAGCTGGCGTCATCGACTCGCGGGAAGGCGGGCTGTCGGCGGGTTCCGGTCTCGAAGAGGGCGAGGACTTCGGGGACGGCCCAGGGGACACCCGCCCAGCCCATGACGTGGGTGCCGTCGGCGGCGGTGGCGTGGACGGTGCCGTCGTCGTCCAGGCGTACGGTCCACGCCTGCCCCTGTTCGGGTCGGCCCCACTCCCCCGTCCACGCCAGCCCTGACCGCCAGCGGTGCCTGGATCGACCCGGTGCTGGCCGACCACGTGATGGACGCCCTGCACCTGGTCGGCCTGCCCATCGTATTCGAACGGCCCTGCCGTGATCGAGCTCCACAACCCGCCCCTCGGCCCGAGTCGGTCGTCCGGCTGGACGGTAGTGCCGCGGAGGGCGGGCCCGTTGTGATTTCACCGAAGTGCGCCGCCGGGCCGGCGAAGCCGGATACGTGGGCGCGAAGGTCCGCTGCCGGCCGGGCAGTTCCGGTTCGCGGGCCTCGCCCGGGCGGGTACCGTCCGGGTACGGGTATCCAACCAGGGGAGCCACCGGTGACCACGGAACCGACGATCGGCGAGAACCTCGCCCGCCTGCGGGGCCAGGCGGGCATGACCCAGCGCGAGTTGAGCGAGAAGTCCGGGGTCGGCCTGCCGACGATCCGGGGTCTGGAGCGGGGCGCGCGGACCACCGCGTTGATGGGCACGGTCTCGAAGCTGGCGAGCGCGCTGGACGTGAAGCCGTCCGTCCTGCTCGGAGCGCGTCAGACGCTCCACCAGGACGACGGTGGGCGGGAGGAGAGCATCGCCCGGCTGCGGCGGGCGATCCACCCGCTCGCCGGCCTGCCCGGCGTCCCGGTGACGGCCGAGAGTGCCGAGGTGCCCGCCGTCGAGGACCTGAACCGGTCGGTCGAGCAGGCGTGGCAGGCCTACCACCGCGGCGAGTTCTCCGACCTGATCGCCGGGTTGCCCTCCCTGCTGGCCGGCGCCCGCGCGGCGGCGGGCGAACTGCGCGGGGACCAGCGGCGGGCGGCCCATGCCGCGCTCAGCCGCGCGTATCAGGCCGCCGCGCAGGCGGCCGGGCACCTCGGGCAGGACGACCTGGCCCGCTCGGCGGTGGAGCGGTCGATGCTGGCGGCGGACGCGGCCGACGACGCGCTGCTGGTCGCGGGCGGGTGCAACGCGCTGGCATGGGTGCTGCTGCGGCAGAACGAGAGCGCGCTCGCCGGGCAGGTCGCCACGGCCGCCGCCGACCGGCTCAATCCCCGCTTCTCGCGCGAGCAGTACCAGGCGGTGCGGATGTGGGGCCGGCTGCGGCTGTCCAGCGCCACCGCAGCTTCCCGGCAGGAGGACTACCAGGGGGCGAAGGAGCTACTGGCAGACGCGAAGCGGTGCACCACCGTGGTGGAGATCGACGCCATGGACTACGTCAACGGCGGCCACCACTCGGCGTTCGGCCCGTCGAGGGTGACGATGATCGCGGTCGAGGTCGCCATGTCCCAGCAGAAGCCCGCGCTCGCGCTGCGGCTCGCCCTGGGGGTGTCACCGACGCCGAGGATCCCGCCGATGACCCGGGGCCGGCACCTGCTGGACGTCGCCCAGGCCCAGACCTGGCAGGGCCAGTACGCCGAGGCGGTGGCCACCCTCACCCGGGTGCACTCGATGGCGCCGGAGTGGATGCGCTACCAGGTCCTGGCGCGCGAGGTCGTGCGCCAGTTGCAGGAGAACAAGGGCCGCCGGCGGCTGGAGGGGCTGAACCCGCTCGCCCGGCACATGAACCTGCTCGCGGCATAGGCCGGGCGGCAAAGTGATGCACTGTGCATCACCTGACCGGGAGTGATCTTCCGGGTACGCGAAGTGCCGTTCCCTGACGGCACGTCAAGCGGTTTGCTCGGATATGCCGCCCGGGGCTGGAGCACCCCGGGAGCTCCCCTGGGGCTCCGGGCGGCACCGATGTCCACCGCCGACTCGGGGAGCATCTGTCATGCCTACCTCACAGCGCCGCACGCTGCAGCAGAGGCACCGCCGGGCCGAGATCCTGGCCGCCGCCTCCGGCTGGTCCCCGTGGCCCCGCCGCAAGCCGGCGCCCGCGCCGCTGCCGGCCGACGCGAAGGCGGTGCTGGCCGACCACGGCAACGAGGCCGGCCACTGCCGGGCCGGGTGCGGCCCCCTGGCCGTGCGACACGGCGATCCGGGCAGTGACGGGCGGGGCGGCGTGATGGCCGCCCGCTTCCCGGTCCCGCACGAGTGGAACATCGAGCCGGCCGAGGAACACGTCGTCGAAGCGCGCCGCCTGATCGCGTCGATCGCCGCCGACTGGCGGCTGCCGCTGTCGGCCGATGCGATGCGGGACGTCGACCTGGTCGCCGGCGAGCTCATCGCCAACGCTGTCCGGCACACGAAGGCCCGCTGCCGCGTCAGTCTGCGGTTCGCGGACGGGCGGCTGCGGCTGGAGGTCTGGGACGCCAGCCTGCGTCTGCCCGAGCCCCGCCGGGCCGGGACGGACGACCTGGACGGCCGGGGCCTGGCGCTGGTCGATGCCTTCGCCTACGCCTGGGGTTGGCAGCCGTCCGGCGCCGGAAAGGTGGTCTGGGCCGAGATCGCCGCCGACCAGCTCACCCCCGCATCCTCCCGCTCGGCCGCCGTCGTCCAACGCGTGCACGCACCGGCCGCCTGACGGCCCACCAGAGCTCCGCCCCGGCACCCGCACGGCACCCCGGGGCGGGACGGGCGCCGGACCGGTCATCCCCCGAGACCGGCCGGCGCCCGCGCACCACCGCACAGCACGCGAGGGAATGTCCGAACCAAGACGAGGGAGGGATCCGACATGCAGAAGACCGCTGTCCGCCCGTGGGGCATCAGCCGGATGCGGCCGTACCCGAGCGTCCACCAGCCGGGGTTCGCCACGGTCGCCATCGACCCGGCCACCCAGACCGGGGTGTTCCGCGACGGGGCCGGCCTGGTGGTGGAGATGGGCAAGCACGGCACCAGCAAGGGCACCGAGACCAACCCGCAGTCCACCAACCTGGACAGTCGCAACGACTCCGACCACGACCAGGACAGCACCCAGGACTGATGACCATGACGGGTATGGGACCGGTGGTGGTGGCCACCGAGGCGGACGACCAGACCGCCGACCTGGTCATCACCGAGCTCAACCGGCGCGGTGTGCCAGTGGTCAGGTTCAACCCCGCCGACATCGGCGGCAACCTGGCGGTCTCGGCCCGGTTCGGCACCTGCCCGGCCCCCGTGGCCGGGCAGGTCCGCACCCCGTCGAGGACCGCGGACCTTGAGAACATCCGCTCGCTGTACTGGCGCCGGCCGACCTGGCCCGCCTTCGAGCACCTGGACGAGGCGGACGCCCGGTTCGCCGTCGCCCAGGTACGGCACGGACTCGGCGGCGTGCTGTACGCGCTTCCCGCCTGCCGATACGTCAACCACCCGCTGCGGAACTTCGAGGCCGAGCACAAGCCCCTCCAGCTGGCGGTGGCCCAGCGCCTGGGGCTGACCGTGCCGCCCACCCTGGTCTCCAACGACCTCGACCAGGTACGGGAGTTCATCGCCGCCCACCGCGAGGTGGTCTACAAGGTGCTGCGCTGGACGCCCTACCGGCGGGGCGAGAGGGGGCTGACCACGTGGACCGAGCCGGTCACCGCCGACGAGCTGGACGAGTCCATCACCGTGGTGCCGCACCTGTTCCAGGCCCGCGTGGACAAGGCCTGCGATCTGCGCGTGGTGGTCGTCGGCCAGAAGGTGTTCGCCGTGCGGATCGACTCCGACCTGCTGGACTGGCGCCAGGACTACAGCGCGCTCACCTACAGCGTCATCGACCTGCCCGACCGGCTGGAGAAGACGCTCATCGCCTATCTGGAGCACTTCGGCCTGGCCTCGGGCAGCTTCGACCTCGCCGTCGACCGCCAGGGAGACACTCACTGGCTTGAGCTGAATCCGAACGGCCAATGGGGTTGGCTGGAGGACGAGACGGAGCTGAAGCTCACCGCCGCCTTCGCCGACCTGCTCGACCAAGGAGGATCATGACCCTGCCCGACACGGCGGCCGAGCGCCGCGCGCTCGCCGACCGCCTCGAAGCGAGCGGCGATCTGACCAGCCCGGCCTGGCGATCAGCGGTCGAGGCGGTGCCCCGCGAGCTGTTCCTGCAGCCCGGGGTGTTCCTGCCCACCGACGACGGGCGGTGGCGGCCGGTGACCGCGCTCGGCGCCGACCCGAAGGAGTGGGTGGAGATCGCCTACAGCGACCAGTCGCTGGTCACCCAGCTCGACGGCCACCTGACGGCCGACCAGGTCGCCGAACCGGTCCGCGGCTTCCCGACCTCCTCCTCCACGATCCCCGCGACCGTGGTCAGCATGATCGAGGCCCTGGAGGTGGAGGACGGCCAGTCCGTGCTCGAAATCGGCACGGGCACGGGGTACTCGACCGCGCTGATGTGCCACCGGCTCGGCGAAGACCAGGTCACCAGCGTCGAGGTGGACCCCGACGTGGCCGCCCGGGCGGACGCCGCACTGGAGACCGCCGGCTTCTCCACCTGGACCGTGACCGGGGACGGCCTGCTCGGCCACCCCCGCCGGGCCCCGTACGACAAGGTGATCGCCACCTGCGCGGTCCGGCGCATCCCCTACACCTGGGTGCGGCAGACCAAGCCTGGCGGCACGATCCTGGCCACGGTCGGCTCCTGGGCGTACGGCACCGGGCTGGCCAAGGTCACGGTGAAGGACGACGGCACCGCCGAGGGCCGGATCATCGGCCGCTCCTCCTTCATGCCCGCCCGCTCGCAGGCCGTGGTACCGCTCGCGGGGGACCTGTCGGCCCGGGCCGCGTACGCCGACACCGAGCGGCACACCCCGATCGCCCCACAACTGCTGCAGGAGTGGACGCCGGCCTTCCTCGCCCAGCTCGCCGCCCCCGGCGCCCAGCTGGTCACGGCGGTCGCCGACGGCGGCGAGCAGGCGGTGTACCTGTTCGATGCCGAGCGGGAATCCTTCGCCCAGCTCGGCGACAACGGCGACGGCTGGACCGTTCGCCAGGGTGGCCCCGTCGCGCTGTGGGACGCCATCGAGGGCGCGCTCACCGCCTGGCAGGAGGCCGGACGCCCCGACCTCAGCGCTGTCCGCCTCCAGATCACCCCCCAGGCGCACGCCTACTGGGTCGGCGGTCAGCAGATCGCCACCGATGCCCGGTCGTACTGGATCGGCGAGAAGCCGTCCCTGCGGTGGGAACACCGCGTCGCCTGACACACCGGCTCAGCCCAAAGGGGTCGACCGGGCGGTCTTCGCCCGGCTGACCCTTTTGGAGTGCTGACCAGGAATTCCGGCCGGCACTTTCAACGGCGGCGCTACCACAGCACGCGGTCGCGGGGCCGGTCCGGGGCGGCAGGCTCGCTGATCGGCTGGCACAGGGCCGCGATCGTCTCGGCGTCGCGGCGGGCGCGGTAGGCGGCCCGGTCCCAGCCGGTCGGCGGGGCCGCGGTGACGAGGATCTCCTTGCCGGTGCGGTCGGCCAGGGTGAAGCCGGACTCCTGGAGATGGGTGGTCAGCACGGTCGAGGCCATGGAGAGGATTGCCGTGGCGCTGATCTGGTCGGAGTCGCACAGCCGCAGCGCGAACGGGACCGTGGGCGGGGTGAGCGGCTGCGGGCCGAGGTTCCACGTCACGGCGACGCCCTCGGGGCGGGTGGCGACGGCGAGGCCGGTGGTGCCGGGCACGGTGAGCGCGTAGCCAGCGTCGTGCAGAGCGGTGCCGTGGCCCGCGACCGAGCCACCGCCGACGCCCACGACACCACCGCCCAACCTGCCGAGGCCCTCACATGAACCAGCAGCCCGACGACGAGCGAACCCGCATCCGCGCCGCCATCGACCGCCTCCTCGCCGGCCAGCCCACGGCCTCCGACGGCGCCCTGACAATCGTCTCCCTCGCGGCGGAAGCCGGCGTTCACCGCATGGCCCTGCAAAAGCGCCACGCGGACCTGAAGAACGAGTTCTACGAACGCGTCCGCACCGAGACGAGGCAGACTCCGGAGGCCGAGACGCGGCTGCGGAAGACCGTCACCAAGCTGAAGGAGCGGGTCTCCGACCTGACGGCGGAGAACTCCAGCTTGAAGGACCAGGTCACCCATCTCGTCCTCGCCAACGCGGTCCTGGCCGACCGGTTGCGCAAGGCCGAGGAACAGGCCCGGCTGCCCGACAACGTCGTGCGCTTCCCCAAGCCCTGACCCTCCGGGTCAGCGGTGTCTCGCTGGTCGATCGCAGACCACATGCGCACCGAACTGGTCACCGACGCGCTCAAGGCGGCGGCGGCCGCCCGGGGCGGGAGTCTGGACGGGGCGATC
>NZ_JBVHLF010000088.1:0-26986 GCF_055559155.1 Kitasatospora sp. NPDC024654 | reverse complement strand
GCACTGGGCACGGAAACAGAGTTCGCCAGCTACCTCGCTGCACTGCGAGCCGACCAGAAGCGCAAGCGCAATCTCATGAAGATCCTTGCCGAGAAGGGCTTGTGAGACTCGTTTGCTCCATTAGGTGTTGACCGGGCAGCGAGTCGGAAGTTGAGCCGGGACAGGCGGCTCATGCGGGTCCTGGGCTGGTAGGGCTGCTGGCTGGTCCAGTGGGCGCCGAGTCGGATGGTGGCGGTGGCGGAGAAGGGGGATCGCCGCACCTCGCCCGGCGCACCAAGCTGACTGCGGGTGTGGTCGCGCAGCAGGGCCCCGGCAAAGTCACGAAATGTCCGAGTTGTTCGACTCAGGTGACGGTCCGAGTGCAGCCTGCGAGCCACGGTTCCCTCGGTGAAGCGGGTCGCGGTCGGCGTACCGAAACGGACAAATCTCTACTTTGCCGGGGCCCTGGGTCGCGCAGCGATTCGGAGTGCTGCGCGGTGCCAGGCTGGTCACCGCGTACCGCACCGGTCACCATGTGCTGTACGCCCGCACCGAGGCGGCCGAGGCCCTGCGGCGGGCGGCCGGTCCCGGTGCGGGGCGGTGAGCGCCCCGGACGGGCGGTCGGCGGACCGTGCCGTAGTACCGCGGTACTACGGCACCGCCTCTGTTCAGCCCTGGGGTACCACGGTTTCGGGGGCCTGCGGCTCGTAGCGTTGGGCGTGACGCCGGCCGGAACGTCCGTCGGCCCAAGGCTAGGGGAAGTACCCGATGATCGAGGCGCAGCAACTGACCAAGCGGTACGGGGAGAAGACCGCCGTGGACCGGTTGGACTTCACCGTGAAGCCGGGCATGGTGACCGGTTTCCTGGGCCCGAACGGGGCCGGCAAGTCGACCACGATGCGCATGATCGTTGGTCTGGACGCGCCGAGCGCCGGTTCGGTCACTGTCAACGGTCGCCGCTACGCCGAGCACGGCGCCCCCCTGCAGGAGGTCGGCGCGCTGCTGGAGGCGAAGTCGATCCACCCCGGGCGCTCTGCCTTCAACCACCTCAACACCCTGGCGCTGACCCACGGGATCCCGCGCCGCCGGGTGGACGAGGTGATCGAGCTGACCGGTTTGCAGTCCGTGGCGCGCAAGCGTGCGGGCGCCTTCTCGCTGGGTATGGGCCAGCGGCTGGGCATTGCGGCCGCGCTGCTGGGCGATCCGGCCACCGTGATGCTGGACGAGCCGGTCAACGGCCTGGACCCGGAGGGCGTGCTGTGGATCCGCAACCTGCTCACCGGGCTGGCGGCCGAGGGCCGCACGGTCTTCGTCTCCTCGCACCTGATGAGCGAGATGGCGCTCACCGCCGAGCACTTGATCATAGTGGGGCGGGGCCGGCTGCTGGCCGACACCACCGTCAAGGACCTGATCCGGCAGTCCGGCGGTGACACCGTGAAGGTGGCCAGCTCCGACCCGGCACGGCTGCGCGAGGTGCTGGCCGGTCCCGGCGTCGACATCACCGGACGCTCCGGCTCCGAGGAGCTCCTGGTCACCGGGCTGGCGGCGCGGGCGATCGGGCTCAAGGCCGCAGAGCACAACATCGCGCTGTTCGAGCTGGCCACCAAGGGCGTCTCGCTGGAGGAGGCGTTCATGGAGCTGACCCGGGACGCCGTCGAGTACCACGGCAACACCACCGCCAACCCGGGCGTCCAAGCCGCCGAGACCGCCGCCGACACCGCCGCCGACACCGCCGAGCCCGTAGGGAGCGCAGCATGAGCACCGCCACCACCACAACCGCGGCGGCCCCCGCGCGCCCTGCCTACAAGGTCACCGCCGCCCGCGTCGTGCGCTCGGAGTGGGCCAAGTTCTGGTCGCTGCGTTCCAGCTGGATCACCCTGACCCTGGCGCTGGTCTTCATCCTGGCCTTCGGCCTGATCCGGACCTGGCGCTACAAGGCCAACCTCACGGCCGGCCACCCGATGGACGACCCCGAGATGCTCGCGGCCAACGCGGTGAGCCTCTCCCTGTTCGGGCTGAACTTCGGCCAGCTGGCCGTCGGCGTCCTCGGCGTGCTGGTCGCCGCGGGCGAGTACTCGACCGGGATGATCCGCTCGACGCTC
This sequence comes from Kitasatospora sp. NPDC024654, assembly GCF_055559155.1. Classification (NCBI taxonomy): domain Bacteria; kingdom Bacillati; phylum Actinomycetota; class Actinomycetes; order Kitasatosporales; family Streptomycetaceae; genus Kitasatospora; species Kitasatospora sp. NPDC024654. Next base: position 24,905 of record NZ_JBVHLF010000088.1, on the reverse strand, counting down.
GCCTCCGTCCCGCGCCGACTGCCGGTGCTGTGGTCCAAGGCCCTGGTCTTCGGTCTGGTCGCCCTGATCGTCGGAACGGTGGGCGCGTTCGCCGCCTTCGGGTTCGGGCACGGCATCGTGTCGGGGACCCGCGCGGCGCTGACCTTCTCCGATGCCGGGGTGTTGCGCAGCATGTTCATGGCCGGCCTGTACCTGGCGCTGATCGGAATCTGCGGGGTGGCCTTGGGCGCCCTGCTGCGCTCGGTCGCCGGTGGCATCGCCGTCCTCGTCGGCACCCTGCTGCTGGTCCCCGGGCTGATCGAGCTTCTGCCGACCAGCTGGCAGAACAACGTCAGCCAGTACCTGCCCAGCCACGCGGGTGACTCGATGTACGCGCTGCACCAGGACGCGCACACGCTGTCCCCGACGATGGGCCTGGTGGTCCTCGCACTCTGGGCGGCCCTCGCGCTGGCCGGCGCCGCGTACCGGCTCAAGCGCACCGACGCCTGACCGCGGCAGTGGTGCGAGCGGCGGCCGCGGCCGGGGTCACGACTCCGGTCGCAGCCGCCGCTCGCGGTTTCGGTCGGCACGACGGACGGACTGCGATGATGGACGGGTGACACCCATGACCAGCGCGACCACCGCCTTCGAGGGCGGTACGGGAGACCCGATCTGGAATCACCCACTGGTGGCCGGCCTGATGCGGGTGTGCCGGCGGGCGCAGCGCTCCGACCGGGCACGGCCATGGCTGCTGGACACCGCGCTGGTCGCCGTCGTCCTGCTGCTGTTCGGCCTGCCGGACCTGCTGCACGGCGAGAACCGGCCGGGGATCGTGCACGCCAACGGCCTGCCGCTGGTCGCGGTGGTCGGCCTGCAGCTGGGACAGGCGCTGCCGCTGCTGTGGCGCCGCCGCCACCCCACCGCGGTCTTCGCCGCCATCGCGGCCGTCTTCGTCGTGCAGTGGTCGCTGGACGTCTGGCTGCACGCCGGCATCGCCCTCTTCCTGGCCCTGTACGGCGTGGCCAGGCACGACCGCCTTCGTCGACTGCCCTGGGTGGGCGCGGCGACAGCGGGCGCGTTGCTGCTGGTCGTCACCCGGGTGTCGGTGGTGATCTCCCCGCTCGTTGCGCTCTTCTTCCTGTGCTGCGCGGCCACCGCGGCGGCCGCGCTGGGCCTGGCGCTGCGCGTCGGCACGGCCTACCTGGGCGCGCTGCGCGAACGCGCGGCGCGCCTGGAGATCGAGCGCGACCAGCGCAGCCGGCTGGCCGCCGCCGCCGAACGGACCAGGGTCGCCCGTGAGATGCACGACATCATCGGCCACAACCTGTCCGTCATCATCGGCCTGGCCGACGGCGGCGCCTACGCCGCCGACCTCGCTCCGCAGCGCAGCAAGGAGGCGCTGCAGCTGATCGCCGGCACCGGGCGCCAGGCCCTGGGCGAGCTGCGCCGGATGCTGGGCGTGCTGCGCGACGAGCGAACGCACGGTCCGGAACTCAAACCGCAGCCGGGTGTCGCAGATCTGGCGGCGCTCTGTGCGCGGGTGCGCGCGGCCGGCCCCGAAGTCACCTACCGGACGGTCGGTGACGTGGAGGCGTTGGACCGCGGGCTGCAGCTGACGGTCTACCGGATCGCGCAGGAGGCGCTCACCAACACCCTCAAACACGCGGGCCCCGACACCAGCGCGAAACTCACGCTGCAGGTGGACGACCGCGAGATCCGGATCAGCATCGAGGACAGCGGCCGTGCCAGCGGCGCGGCTCCCGCCACGGCCGACCTCGTCGGTGATGGGGGCGGAGAGGGCCAGGGCATCACCGGAATGAAGGAGCGCGCCGCCCTCTACGGCGGGCGGGTGGCCGCGGGCAGGCGCCCGGGCGGAGGCTGGACCGTGGAAGCCGTACTCGATCCCGCACCGCTCGGCCGGCCGGCCACCCCCACCGTAGAGGCGGCGTCATGACGACCGTGGTCATCGTCGACGACCAACCCCTGCAGCGCTTCGGCTTCCGGATGCTGCTGGAGAGCGTCCCCGGCACCGAAGTGCTCGGCGAAGCGGAGAACGGAGTCCGGGCCGTGCGGCAGGTCGCCGAGCTGCGTCCGGACGTCGTGCTGATGGACGTGCGGATGCCGGGCATGGACGGCATCGAGGCGACCCGCCGGATCGTCGCCGCCGGCGGCCGCTCGCGTGTCCTGGTGCTCACCACCTTCGACCTCGACGAATACGCGCACGCCGCACTGCGCGCCGGCGCCAGCGGCTTCCTGCTCAAGGACGCCCTCCCCGAGGAACTGCTGGCCGGGATCCGGGCGGTGGCCTCGGGCGACGCCGTGATCGCCCCCGGGCTCACCCGCCGCCTGCTCGACGCCTACGCCCACCGCCTGCCCGCCCACTCGGCAGACCGGCAGCCGAGCGATCCACGGCTGCGCTCACTGACCGAGCGCGAGCACGAGATCCTGCTGGCCATCGCCCAAGGCTGGAGCAACGGCGAGATCGCCGAGCGCCTGGTGCTCTCCGAGAGCACGGTCAAGACCCACGTCGGCCGGGTGCTGGCGAAGATCGGTGCCCGCGACCGGATCCAGGCCGTGATCCTCGCCTACGACCTCGGCCTGGCCCGACCGCAGCCCGACCGGGCCACCGAGCGTTGAGCAACAAGCCCAGGCATCGTCGGCGTCTGCTGCAGCAGCTCGCGGATCGCCGGCTTCACGGCGTCCACCGCCGAGCCCCCTTCAGAGGGCACTGGTAGACCGGCGGCCGGTCCGAGGCCAGGGTCCGCGCCACGGTGCCCCAGGAGATCCCCAGCTGCCGAGCCACAGCCCGCGCCGACTACCCCTCGGCCCGGTGCGGCCGGCGGATCTGAGCCCAGTTCTCCACCCCGATCACCTCTTTCCTCCTGACTCCAGTGCCCTGTGAAGTCAGGATGATCAGGAGATCACAAAGTGACCCGCTTTTGATCCACTGTCCGTGGTCCTCGTTTCAGGTTCTGGATCACTTGCCGTGCTGGAGCCACGGAGCGTCACCGGAACCGCGATCATGAACGGTCGTGGCTGACGATCTCCTCCAAGATCTCTGGCTCCACCCACACCGCCGATGTCGCGGTCGACACCCTGACCATCCGCGCCGACCGCGTCACCGTCCACGCCGCCACGACCGGCGGCCTCATGCCGCGAGGAGGACGCGTTTGCGCAGGAGGTCGAAGCCGGCGCGGCCGAACATCTGGCGCTTGAGCATCTTGTTGTTGTGGCCCTCGACCGCGCCGGAGCTGTAGCTCAGGGTCAGGCCGGCGACGACCGCGTCGAGGTCCTGTAGGAGACCGTTGGCGAAGCTGCGAAGGGCCGGGACCTGGTCCTGCTGGACGCGTGTGATCCAGTCCTCGAGCTCTTGCCCGCGGCGGTCGTTCATCAGCTCGGCGAAGGCCCTGACGTGCTCGGCGGTGGTGGCGAGGGCCGGGACTCGGGCGAGGACCTCCTTGAGCTGCTGGGCCTCTTCGTCGCGGAAGCGGTCGGGGCGGCGGGTGATCCAGCTGGTCATGTCCCTGACGGAGGGCTTGCGTCGGGGCGGGTCCTGGTTGGGGAACGCTTCCCTCATCCGGCGCACGTAGACGCGCACGATCTACTCCTGGCCCGGGTAACCGCGCTGTCGGATCTCCTCGAACAGGCGCCGGGCGATGGTGTGGCCCTCGGCGAACCGCTGGTGGAGGGAGGGCTTGTAGGGGTCGAGGATGCTGGTGCGTCCGGTCCAGCGGCCGACCAGCAGCTCGCGGTCGCTTGGTGGCCGCCGGGCCACTGTTCGCCGGTCTCTACACCGAGGCCGACGCCTGGCACCGCGCCTTCCCTGTGCCCGCTCGTCCCCACCCCCACCACACCCGAATCGGCCACCGGCGGACCGGAGACGCTGCCGCACACCGCGCGCCGCCCGGCCTGGTCGGTGGGCTGGCGGATCGGCGGCCCGCCAGAGCAGGGCCCTCTGGCTGACGATCAGCCCAGGACGCCGGATGGCGCTCCGGGAGCCACCGAAGGAAGAACTCGCGTCAAGACGAGCAGGTGGAGCTGGCTGAAGCAGCGTCAGGTTCTCCAGCCTAGGTCTGCGCCCCTCGCAAGCTGATCACGATGAACCGTCCTGCGCCGCGCCACCCAAACCTCACCGGAGCCTCCCTCCTGACGGGACTGCGCCGGTCGTTGATCCGGTGGGGCGGCCGCGAAGCCGCCGAAGGCGGCGGAACCCGGTGAATTGCGTAGCCGGAATGCGTAGTTCTACCGATGCCCGCGGGCCTCGTCGCCGGGGAAGATTGCCCAGAGTGACAGGAGTAGAGGCTGGGAGGTGGTGACGAGGCGATGGCCGAGCCAGGCGGCACGAGTGAGGCGAACGGCCGGACTGGTGGAACGCGGCTGCCGCCTGCCGACGCCGTTGCTTTCGCGGGCCTGACTGGCAGGCACAATCAAGAAGCGAATCACGGAGCAACCTTTGTCCGCGGCATGTGAATGCCATCCGGAAATCCGCGCGAGGCTGGACCCGACAGAGCATTCCAGTCGATTTCAAGGGTCATCTGAATCTCCATAGTTGACACACAGTAAGGCAAATCCCTGCCCATGCCTGCAGATGATCTACACCACGCCGCATCGCCGCCGCCCGCCTTCCAGCCCCTCCAGTCGGACGACCCGACCGAAGTAGCCGGTTACCGGCTGTACGCGCGACTCGGGGCCGGCGGGATGGGTCGGGTCTACCTCTCCTATACCCCCGGCGGACGCCCGGTGGCCCTCAAGGTGGTCCGCCCCGAGTTCGCCGAGGACCCCGAGTTCCACCGCCGGTTCACCCAGGAGGTGGCGAACGCTCAGCGGATCCACGGCCTCTACACCGCCCAGGTGATCGACGCCGGCACCGAGGCCGACGCCCCCTGGCTGGTCACCGCCTACGTGCCGGGCCCCTCGCTGCAGCAGGTGGTGCGCGAGCACGGCGCGCTGCCGGTGCGCACCGTGCTGCTGCTGCTCGGCGGCATCGCCGAGGCGCTGCAGGCGATCCACAGCGTCAACGTGGTGCACCGCGACCTGAAGCCCGCCAACGTGCTGGTCGCAGCTGACGGCCCGCGGGTGATCGACTTCGGCATCGCCCGGGCCGCCGACGCCACCGCGCTGACCGGCACCGGTTTCCGGATCGGCTCGCCCGCCTTCATGTCGCCCGAGCAGGCCCAGGGCGCGGCGGTCACCCCCGCCACCGACGTCTTCGCGCTGGGTGCGCTGGCCGCCTACGTGGCGAGCGGCGTGCAGCCGTTCGGCGAGGGGCCGGAGACCGCGGTGCTCTACCGGGTGGTACACGAACCACCGGAGCTGAACGCGGTGCCCGCCGAGCTGCGCGCGCTCCTGGAGCATTGCCTGGCCAAGTCGCCCGAGGACCGTCCCACGCCGGCCGAGATCATCGAGATCGCCCGCAACCACCCCAAGGTCGGCGGGCAACTGCGGTTCGCCGACGACTGGCTCCCCGCGCCGGTGTCCTCTGAGATCACCCGGCGCTCCGACCTGCCCAGGACGGCGCCGGACCCCACCGTGCTGGCAACGGCACCCTCGCTCAACGCCCCTACGTCGACCCCGGCGGCTGTTCCCCCGCCAGCGCTCAGCGAGATGCCCACGACACACGCGCGATATCCGGAGCAGACCACTCCGCTCGCCGAGGCCACGCCGCCCCTCGCGCCGCCGCAGGCCAAGGCGAAAGGCCTCTCCTGGAAGACCCTACTGACCATCGCCGTGGTGGTGGCGCTCGGCGGCTCGCTGGCCGGGGTGCTGCTGACCCGGAACGACAAGTCGACCACCAGCGGCAGCACCGCCGCCCAGGCTCCGGCCGCCGCGAAGTCCCCGGTCGCGACCACGACGGCTCCCGCAACCGCGTCCACCAGCGCGGCCGCCGGCGCGGCGAGCGCCGGCACCTCGTCGGCCAGCGGCGCGCCCAGCGCCCCCGGCTCGGTCGGCGGCGGCTCGGCGCCCGCCACCGCGGGGAGCTACACCCCGCTGGTGAGCAAGGTCGAACTGAATATCCCGGCGAGCCTGTACGCCACCGAGGCGTACCAGGTCGACCTGGTCGGCGGCAAGACGGCCCCTGCTGTCACCACCCCCAAGTGGGCGCTCGCCCTGACGCACCAGAGCCCCACCGGTAGCGCCTCGGCCGACTCCTTCAGCGCGGCCGGCTTCGACCTCTCCGACTTCGCCGTGCTGACCGACCCGTCGTCCACCCCGGCCCAGTGCAACGCCGCGATCGACACCCAGCCCGAAGCCAACGTCGGCTTCGCCCAGGTGAACGGCGGCCGACTGCTCTGCATACGCGACCGCACCACCAACAGCATCGCGATCGCGACCATCGAGACCGCCGACGTACAGACCGGCGAGGTCAAGCTCTCGCTGAGCACCTGGCAGGTCAGCTCCTAGCCCCGTTCATCCCGGCCCAGTGAGCCACCGACACCGGAGCAGAGCGTGTACGTCACCGATCGCGGCATCGAGGAACTGGTGTCGGGACGCCAGTCGAGCTACGGAGCGGTCCCGGACGACGGAGCGGGTATGGGAGTAGACGTCCACACGGTGGCGGACCGCCCGAGGCCGAGGCCGACGACGCTCTTCGTGGCTTTCGTCAGACATCAAGTGATGTAGCGCAGATCAACGAGGACCACGGATTTCCAGAGTAGCCCAGGCTGCCAGTCGACTCTACGGTTGCCGATTAATCATCTGCCCACCCATGAGGGTCGGGCCTGTCAAGTGGCAGGCTGCTGACCCTGGGTTGTGGTGACTCCCCAGGGTGTTTTCTTTGGGGGCTTCCTGGCGGCTGTTCGGCCCGGCCGCCGCGTGGGAGGGGGTCCAGTTGGAGCGCCTGGAGCCCGTGAGGGATCGAGCGGGCGAGGACGAACGAGCTGGACGCCGACGAGCGGCGGGCGATGATGGATCCGCCGAGGACGTTCCGAAGTGGTCGCGGGGGCCTGCGTGTTGGTGTTCCCCCGCGTGCGTGGTCGGCGCGTGGCGTGTCACATCCACCCATCCGGCGTCCGGCCTGGGCCGGCGCCATGACCGTGGTGCGGGGAAACCGGGCTGCTCAGTCAGGTCATCGAGTGCGGCGGTGCCGTCTCATGGGCAGATGCGAGCGCGCCCGGAGCGCGTGGCCGCTGTTGAGGGCCGGGGTCTTGAGGTCCTGCGGGGAGGTGGCGTCTGCTGCTGGTCGTGGACGGCGCGCAGGACGTGGTAGGCACGGGTGAGGAGCTTGCGGGCGACGGCGGTGGTGGCGATCTTCTTGCCCCGCCTGCGGGCCATGTCCTGGTAGCCGGAAGCGAACAGCGGGTGGCGTTTGGCCGTCTGGGCCGCCTCGCACATGATCCAGCGCAGCCATGCATCGCCCTGCTTGGAGATGTGGCCCTGGTGGACGGTGCGGTCCGAGCTGCGGACGGTCGGGGTGAGACCGGCCCAGGAGGCGAGCCGGCGGGCGGAGGGGAACCGGGTGATGTCGCCGACCTCGGCCACGATCATCAGCGCCGTGAGGGTGCCGACGCCGGGCAGTTCCATCAGCGCGGTGACGCGGGGATCGCCGCGGGCGTGAGCCGCGAGCTCCTTGTCGAGGGCATCGATGGCCGGCTGCATACCGTCGATGCGGGCGAGGAGGTCGTCAACGACGCGGCGGGAGGCGTCCGGGAGCGGCAGTTCGGCGAGCCAGGCGCGGCCCGGACCGGTGCTGAAGCCGCCCGCCCGGGCGTGCCCGAAATCGGCGAGGACCGCGTGGATGCGGTTGCGCAACAGCGTACGCAGGCGGACCAGCTGGAAGCGATGGCGGAGCAGGGCGCGCTGCTGGCGCACGTCCAACGGGGCGATCCACGCCTCCGGCAGCAGGTCGACGCGCAGCAACTGGCCGAGGGTGGCGGCATCGACCTTGTCGTTCTTCAGCCTGGCGGAGGCGATCGCCTTGCAGCGCAGCGGGTGGACCAGGTGGGACTCGTAGCCGTAGTCGTCCAGGAGTTCCACCAGCCAGCCCCAGCCGTAGGCGGCCTCGAACGCGACCGGGGTGCCGATCGGCAGGTTCCCGATCACCCCGAGCACCGTTTCGACGCCGTTGGGGACGTTGCGGTTGACCTGCGCCTCACCGTCCTGGCCGATCAGGGCGATCTGGGACCTCTTGCGGTGCATGTCGATCCCGACGTAGACAGACATTGCCGGGCCTCCTTCCCGAGCACGTATGTACGTACCCGGACCATAGGCATCGCCGGGCTGTGCACGGAAGGGGGCCCGACCCTCATAGGGTCAGCCGCTCCCGCGGGGCCGCCGAAGTTTCAGCGGGGAGGACATGGAGCCACCGCCGAGCCGGCCCGGATGGCCCGACCGGCGTGCTGGTCGGGCCGGTCGGGCCGGCCGGGTCAGCCGGCGGCGGCGAAGGCTGTCGCGAGGCGGGGGATGTAGTCGGCGAGGGCGGGGGCCCAGCAGCCGTAGTCGTGGCCGCCGTCGCAGGTGGGGGAGAGCGAGGAGCCGTTGCCGTAGTCGACGTAGCGGCTGGGGATGCCGAGTTGGTCCAGGCGGGCCTTGACCGTGTTGGAGGCGATCTCGGTGAAGTGGTCGATCGGCAACTGGCTGCCGGTGTAGAGGGTGATGTCGGTGCTGCCGAGCTTGGCCAGGTTGGCGGGGTCGGCGGGGTTGACCTGGTTCCAGATGTGGTCCGCGTTGAAGACCGGGTAGGGCGAGCCGAATATCGCGTCGCTGTCGACGTAGGGCCCGTAGCCGGTGCACTGGCCGGTGTTGGAGGTGCTCACCGCGCACCAGGCGCCAGTGAGGTTGAGCTCCGTGGCCAGGACCGCCGCGCGGATCTCCGCCATGCCGAAGTCGATGCCGCCGGAGAGCGCGGCGGTGTGGCCGAACAGGTCGGGGCGGTCCTCGGCGTAGTGCAGCGCGCCGAAGCCGCCCATCGACAGGCCGACGACGGCCCGGTGGGCCCGGTCGGTGATGGTGCGCAGGTTGGCGTCGATGAACGGGACGACCTGGGTGGTGTGGAAGGTCTCCCAGTTCGCCGCGCCCATGACGGTGTTCTGCATGGCCCAGTCGGTGTACCAGCCCTTCAGACCGCCGTCCGGCACCACCGTGATCATCGAGTCCGAGTGCAGCGCGGGCGCGGCCGCGGCGTCGTCCACCGTGCCGCCGCCGCCGTGCAGGAAGTAGGTCACCGGCCAGCGCTTGGTGGGGTCGGCCGCGTAGCCCCGGGGGAGGAGGATCCGGATCTTGTGCGTACCGGAGAGCTGCGCGGTGGCCACGGTGAGCGTGAAGTCGGTGCTGGAGTGCACCTCGGGGGCGCCGATCAGGGTCAGGCCGAACCCGTTGGTGAAACTCGGCGGGGTGCCGGTGTCCGCGTGAGCGGGCGCGGGCGAGGTCCCGAGCAGTGCGGTCAGGCCCATCGCCGCGGCGACGGCGGCGGCGATCGCGTGCCGGCGCCAGCTGGGAAGCAGGGAGGTCATCGGTCGTCCTTTCGGTGCGATGGCGGTACGGGGTCAGAGCGCGCAGTACGCGTTGGTCAGGGCGGTACCGGTATCGTTCTGGCCGGTCGTGCCGGTGAGCATGTGGAACTCGTTGTTGGCCTCCACGACCTCCTTGGTGCCGTCCTCGCTGCTGAACCAGGCGCTGACGTAGCCGATCACGGCGCCGTTGTGCCCCCAGACCCACTGGCCGCAGGGCAGCTTCTCGCGCATGATGCCCAGGCCGTAGTAGGCGTTTCCGGTGTTGTTCATGGGCACCGTGGTCTTGAGTTCGGCCTCCTGGGCGGGCGGCAGTAGCTGGCCGGTGAGCAACGCCCGGCCGAAGGCGGCCAGGTCGTCCAGGGTCGACACCATGGCCCCCGCCGCGTTGTAGAGCTGGACGTTCGAGACCGTGACGTCGTTGGTGTAGAAGGTCACCGGGTGCACGTAGCCGTGCAGGTAGTCGCCGTACAGGTTCGGGTCGCTGGTCGGGAAGCTGGTGTGGGTCAGGCCGAGCGGCTTGATGATCCGGTTCTCGATCTCGGTGGCCGGGCTGTTGCCGGTGACGGCGGTGATCACCATGCCCGCCAGCACGTAGTTGGTGTTGGCGTAGTTCCAGCTCGTGCCCGGCGTGACGCTCGCGGGCACCGAGGCGAGCGCGGCGTCCACCAGGCTCTGCGGCGGGTAGGCCTGGTTCGCGTTCAGGCCCAGCACGTACGGGCCGGAGTACTGCGGGAGTCCCGCGTAGTCGGGCAGGCCCGAGGTGTGGTTGAGCAGCTCGCGGATGGTGATCTTCGAGCCGTCGTAGCCGTTGGCGTTGACCGCCCCCGGCAGCCACCGGGCCACGGTGTCGTCCAGCGAGAGCTTGTGCTCGGCCTCCAGCTGGAGCAGCACGGTGGAGGTGAACGCCTTGGTGTTGCTGCCGATCCGGAACTGCGCCTGCGGGTCGGCGGGCGCACCGGAGGCGAGGTTGCCGGTGCCGGCGTGCACGTACTGGGTGGTGTCGCCCTGGCGGACCAGGCCGACCACGCCCGGGTAGCCGTCGGCGACGCCCTGCTGGGCGCCGGTCTGGAGGATGCCGGCCGCGGTCGGCGCGTCCGCGCTCGCCGGGGCGGTGCCGGCCAGCGTGGCGAGCAGCAGGGTTGCGCCGGCGGCGGTCAGGCGGAGGGACTTCATCGGACTCCTTCGTCCACGGTGGTGGTGGTTGCTCCGGTCCGGGAAGGCGCGGTGTCGGGGCGCCGCCGACCGGGCACCCCGATGCTGGCGGCCGGCAGGGGGCATGGACAGGCCATGGCACCGGCCATCGGGACACCGGCCATCCATGGCCGGTGGCCGGGTCGGGCGCGGTTGTGGCTAGGACGGCTGCCGGAACGGGGAGGGCTGCTCGGTGGGAAAGCTGGCCGGCCGGTACCGGGACTGCTGCTGGCGGAAGCTGCGACCCAGGTGGTGCTGCAGTCGGATGTGGCGGAACTGGTAGACCGCGCCGGTCTGCCGCAGCACGCCGCGGTGGTAGGCGTCGTCCAGGAAATCGACGATGTCCCAGGGCAGCTTGCCGGTCAGTGGCAGCCAGACCCGGCAGAGCACCAGCCACTGCCCCCAGGCGGTGAAGGCGAGGCCGTAGGAGACGGACCCGCCGATGCCACCGACCGCGCCGATGAAGAGCCCACCCGACAGCTCCCAGTTCAGCGGCCCCAGCGGACCCCGCAGCAGGTCGACGATCAGCCGCCCGCCGAACGCGATCATCAGCGTGAGCAGCGGCACCAGGACCAGCACCTGCCGGGCCACGGTCGCGCGGTTGGCGGACAGCAGGCTCAACGGCGTCGCCGCCGAGGTGACGTCGACCGGTGCCTCCAACGCGGACACCAGCCCGAAGACCAGCCCGGCGGCGGTGCCGAAGATCAGCCCGAAGCAGACCATGTTGATCAGGGTGGCCTCGATCACGTGCGGATTGGTGAGCGGGGGCCCGGGGAAGAGTGCGCGCTCCAGCGCGAGCGCGCACGCGCACCCCACGCCCATGACCGAGCCGCCGAGCAGCCCGTCCCCGAACCGGGCGGCGAAGGTGCGCAGCGTCCGCCGGCCGATCGCGCGGTGGGTCCCGGGCAGGCGCAGCCGCACCCGGGCCGGCTCGAACGCCGGACCGCCGCGGTAGGCGACCATCAGCGCGTACACGCAGCCGAACGCGAGGCCGGCCACTGGTCCCATCAGCGCCCCCTGGAGGAGCACCTCGCCCATCCCCGTCCGGGTGGCCAGCGCGCAGCCCAGCCAGTCGGCCAGGGTGATGCTCAGCGCGGTCGCCAGCACCACCGCGAGGATCCGGGTCGAGTGCCGCAGCGAGTCGCCGAGCCGCCACCAGGCCAGGTCCTGCTGGTCGAGGTCGAGCCGGCCCAGGTGGTGGGCCAGGTAGCCGAGCCACCGCTGGGCGTGCTCGGGATCCCGGTCGCGCCGCCGGTTCCGGCCCCGGCCGGGCCCGAGCCCGGGGCGCCGCCGGTAGACCGCTGGCACGAAGCCGGCCAGCAGGTGCTCCTCGACGGCGCGTGCGGTGGGGAAGCGGGCGGTGTCCAGCAGTTCGGCCGGGTCGCGGTCGGGCGCCTCGCCGTACACGGTGCGGGCCAGGATGACCATGAGCGGGGTGGTCAGTACGGCGGTCAGGTTCGCGCCCGCCGGGTCCTGACGGGTGCGCAGTTCGCCGAGGAGGGCGCCCCACCGGGCCGCGAGCGTGTCGTTCTCGCGCTCGCCGTCGCCGACCGGGCGGGCGGTGCGGGGCAGGTAGCCGGCGAGGTCGTCCAGGGTCAGGTCGGTGAGTTCTATCCCGGCCGCCCAGACCAGCGGCGCGTGCGCCGCCTGGACGGCCTCGGCGAACTCGGCACGGCGGCTGGTGAGGACCAGCGGCTGTGAGGTGGCGTTGAGTGCCTCCAGGGCCTCGCGACGCAGGCCCTCCGCGATCTCGTCGAAGCCGTCCAGCACCGGCAGCACGAGATCGGCGTCGACCAGGGCGGCCGCCAGGGTCGAGCCGCCGGGGCTGCGGCGGGCCAGGTGCGGGTGGTCGCGCAGCAGGCGGCCGATCAGCCAGTCCCGCAGCGTGGTGGTGGTCGGGTCCCAGGAGCCGAGGCTGAAGATGACCGGCACCCGGTCCGGAACGGTCCGGGCCGCCAGGAAGTCCAGCACGAACCGGATCGTCAGGATCGACTTGCCCGAGCCGGCCCGGCCGAGGATCACCAGCCGGCCGGAGGGGATCCGCCGGTAGACCTCCGCGACGCTGCGCAGCTCGCCGCTCAGGTCCAGCCGGCGCGGCACGGCGCCCGGCCCGAGGCGCTGGACGTTCTCCGAACGGTCCGTCAGGCCGGCCGGAGCCTGCCGCCAGCGGACCGGCAGCGGGAACGGGTCGTGGACGCGGCGCTGCTCCTCCTCGTGCCGCCAGCGGCGGCGGACCTCCCGGGCCAGCTCCTGTGCGGCCTCGGCGAGCGTGCTGTCGACCGGCAGCGGTGCGGGGGCGGCGAAGCCGGGAGCCGGCACGGCTGCGGTCTCCGGCACCCCGGCTTCCGGAGTCCTGGCTTCCGCGCCTGGCCCCGGTTCCGGACCTGGCCCGGGGCCCGGATCGGAGTCCGGCGTCCGGGTGAGCAGAGCGGCCAGCAGCAGGCGGTCCTGCGCGCTGACGCCGAGCGCGTCCGCCAGCAGGTTCACTGTGCCCAGGCGGTGGTCGGTGGACCGCCCGGTCTCCAGTCGGCGGATGGTGCGGACGCTCACCCCGGAGCGTTCCGCCACCTGCTCCTGCGTCAGCCCCGCCTGGCGGCGCAGGCGGCGCAGCAGCGTGCCGAGCTGATCAGTCACCGGGTCGTCTCCCCTACTCGCCAGTATCCCCGTCGGCGACCCTACCGTGCCGGCCGGTCACAAATGGCCGGTGCCGTGGCCTGTTCGCTGACCAGCGCAAACCTGACGATCGGTGCGGCCGTCGTGCGGATTGCCACGACGCCGCAGGGCCGCCATCCCCGGTCACCCGTCAAGCCGTTGTCCCGCCCCACGAGGAGGAAGCCGGATGGCCGACACCGAACCGCGCCCCGTGTCCCACGCTCTGCCCGACCTCGACCCCGACCCCGACCCCGCGGAGGTCGACCGGCCGGCCGCAGCCCGTGGGCTCGGCGCGCCGATCGACGTCCGGCACGGCGTCTCGGCCACCCGCGCGGTGACCGTCGGCCGGGGCACCGGCGCCGTCGCTCTGGTACCGATGCTCGCGCTGGGCCACGAGACCTCGCGGACCCCGGCGTTCTCGGCCGCCCACGCGCTGCTGTACGGCCTCACCCTCGCCTCCCTGTTCACGGCCGTCGGCGGGATCGGCTACGGTGCGCGCGGCCTGACCGTTGGCAGCTGGGCGTACTACCTGTACGAGGGCGCCCTCGTGCTCACCCGCCGCTCAGGCCCGCGGACCGTCGCCCGGCCGCAGGCGATTCGGCTGGGTGGCGTCCACCAGCGCGGCGACGGCAGCACGGCCGGCCGCGTCGCCGGCTACCGGCTGGGGGTCACCGACGGCACCTCGATCCTCGTCCCCCTGGTCCTGGTGGACGGCCGCGACGTGTTCGCCGACCGGACTGTCGCCGCCGCGCAGCCACGACCGCCCGATCGTCTGAGGAGCCCCGACGCCCCCCGACCACCAGCGCACCGCGACCTTGCCGCCGCACCCGCGCCGGCCGCACCCCCGTACACCGCACCCCCGTACGGGGCCCCGCCGCCGCGCCGTACGCCGTCGTCTCCCGTGAGCAGCGGGCCAACTGGGAGACCAAGGGCTGACGCGCCATCGGCTCCGGCGCCGCCTGACTGCTCGGCGGCCTGCTGATGACCGTCGTCACCTACGCCCAGACCGAGGGGGCGGCTACTTCGTCGCCTGGGGCCCGGTGTTGCACACCGCTTTACCGGATCTTCTCGGCTGAGCCCCCGCCCCCGGCCCGCGCCGCCGACCCCCCACAGGAGTGACCCATGGCCTACCGCTACTGGTGCGGCGAATGCGGCTTCAGGACTCCCTGGCTCCCCCGGACCCAGGGCGAACACCAGCAGATCGCCCACTACGCCAAGCGCCACCCCGGTGTCCCCCCGGGCGGCCACGTGGAGTTCCGCCGCGGAAACCCCGACCGCTGCCGCGGCTGCCTCCACCGCACCACCATCATCCTGCTCCTGCTGTCCTTCGCCGTCGCCTGCCACCACTGACACCCGGCCGGGTGCCGCACGACGACCGCCTGCCCGCGCGGTCGCGGACCGGCTCGACAACGACGTGGTGCTGCGCGCCTTCCAACCCGTCGGTGCCCGCGATGCTGGTGGACAACCGGGAGGCGCGGCACGAGCGCCGCCGCGCCGAGCTGTCCGCCGGGCGGACGACCTGTGGGCCGGCATCCTCGGCTCGCCCAACTCGTCCGCGCCGCGAGCCCAGTTGATCCTCAACCGCCTCGACCAACTGCACCACGAGGCCGCCGCCGACGAGTTGGCCACCACGACTGGTGTCCCGGCCGAGCAGGTCTCGAACGTGCCGGCGGTGCTCGCTTCGGCCGGTGTGGTGCAGACGCGGGGCACCAAGTTCCAGCTGAGCCCGATGTTCGACGCCCTCGTCGCCGGCGCCTCCGGTGTGGAGATGTCCGCCGTGCTCGGCGCTCTGGGACTGACGCGCGGGCAACTGGCGCGAGCGGGACGACCGGCTGATCCCCCGCTGGGTCTCGATGGCGCGCAGGCGCTGACGCTCGCCCGTGACTGGGGCGTGCGAGCAGCACCCGGCGCGCGGCAGTTGTACGGGCTGCTGTACCAGGCGCTTCCCGAGTACGGGGATCGGCTCGAACGGGGCGGGCCGCTGCTCGACGTGGGCAGCGGGGTGGGCGGCGCTCTGTTGACGACGCCCACTCTGTTCGACAAGCTGCGCGCGGTCGGCCTGGAGATCGTCCCGGAGGTGGCCACTGAGCTCCGGCACCGTGCGCGGGAGGCGGGCGTCGCCGACCGCGTGGACCTTCGGACCATCGATGCGCGCACGCTGCGGGACGAGGCGGCCTTCACGGTCCCCTACTGGGCTCAGGCCTTCTTCGCCGCTGGTGTGCGCGCGGAGACCCTTGCGGCGATCTTCCGCGCCTTGTGCCCCGGAGGTCTGCTGCTGATGCAGGAGCTCTTCCCGCCCCCGGCCCCGCAGGACCGGCCCACCGTTCGCGAGGGACTCGGTCAGCTCTTCTACCGGCAGCAGGATGTCGCCTTCGGGCTCTCTGCCGAAGCCCTCGCCACCGAAGCGGGTGCGGCCGGGTTCCAGGACGCCCAGATCATCGACACCCCACTGGGGCGACTCGTCGTCATGCGCAAACCGACCGCCGGCCGGAGCCAGCGTAGGGTTGCTGACTGCCGGCCGGTCCGGTGAGCCAGCCGGTCGGACAGTGTCGAGTGGCGAGCGGCGCCGCCGAGGCGGCGCGCGTGGCAATCACACCGTGCAATGGAGGAATATCGCGCCCGTCGGGAACGGTCACCCGGAACTGGCGGCGCGGACGAGCGCGGCGACGGCTGTCGAGCGGGACGTCTGCGGCCATGCGATCACCAGCGTCGCGGGTGGCGCGTCCACGACGTCTCGGTAGACGACGCCAGGACGCGGATACCGGTCGACGACGGACTCCTGCAACAGGGTGATCAGCTCGCCGAGTTCGACGAGTTTGAGCAGTTGGGGCAGGTCGCTCGGCCGGTGCCGGCGGGCTTCGCCGAGGAACCGGTGGTACGTGGCGCGCTGTCCTGGCTCCTGGACCGGGAGGCCGAGATCGAGGAGGCTGACGCGGTCCCGCGCGGCGAGCGGGTGTGCGGCCGCCAAGGCGGCCACGCGTCGCTCGACGGCTACCGGCTCGGTGTCCAGACCGGTGTGGTCGAACGGTTCGTGGACCAGAGCGGCGTCGGCTTCGCCCCGGCGCAGAAGTCCTGGCTGCTCACCCCATCCGCACAGCCGGATCTCCACCGGCATGGCCCCGGGCCCGGCCGCGTAGCGCTCCAGGATGGTCTCCAGGCGTCCGGCGTCGGCGTCGGCCTTGACCGCCAGGACCACTTTCGGTTCCGCACCGACCGTGCGTTGCGCTCGTCGCGCGGCGGCGTCCAGGGCGTCCAGTGCGATCCGGCCCTGGTCGAGCAGCACGGTCCCGGCCGGGGTCAGCGCGACGCTGTGCGTGGTCCGCGCGAACAGGGCGACGCCGAGGTCCGTCTCCAGCTTGCGGATCGCGCGGGACAGCGCAGGCGGGGACATTCCCAGTCGCTCGGCGGCGTGGGTGAAGTTCAGTTCCTCGGCGACGGCGACGAAGTAGCGCAGCGCTCGCGACTCCACGACCTCCCCCTCCAGTCGGTATTGCCGTCGGGTAACAAGCCGGACCGGAGCGGTCCTTCCGTTCCGCCCTGCCGCGGCGCATCGTCGACACCGTGCCCAGCGGCTGGGCGTCTGTCGAACGGAAGGGACCCTCGTGATCGTCCTTACCACCCCCACCGGCCGGATCGGTCGTCAAGTCCTCGAGCTCATCCTGGACGGTCCGGAGGCGATCCGCGTGATCACGCGCGATCCCGCACGGCTACCCACGCAGGTGCGCGAGCGCGTCGAGGTCGTCGTGGGGTCGCACCACGACGCCGATGTCGTCACCAAGGCGCTCGCGGGTGCCGACAGCCTGTTCTGGCTGGTGCCCCCGAACCCCCGCGCCGAGCACCCCGAGGACCACTACCTGGACTTCACCCGGCCCGCCTGCGAGGCGATCGCCGGCCACGGCGTCCAGCGAGTGGTCGGCCTGTCGAGCCTGGGGCGCGAATACGGCGGGAACGCCGGACTGCTGGCGCCCGCGTTCGCGATGGACGACCTGATCGAGAGCACCGGGGTGGCCTACCGGGCGCTGCGTCCGCCGTTCTTCATGGAGAACCTGCTCGGCCAGGCCGTGTCGATCAGGAACCAGGGGATGATCGCGCTGGCGAACCTCGCCAGTCGCCCACTGCGGACGGTCGCCATCCGCGATGTCGCCGAGGCAGCGGCCACGCTGCTGCTGGACGCCTCCTGGAGCGGGCAGGACAGCCTGCCGGTGGTCGGCCCCGACGATCTGTCACCCGACGACATGGCTCGCGTCATCTCCGACGTGCTGGCCATGCCGGTCCGCTTCCAGCACATCACCGCCGCGGACTACAAGGCGAGGATGCGGGACCACGGAGCGACCGAGGGATGGGCGCAGGGCATGGTCGACATGGCGGCGGCACAGGACGACGGCGTCTATGACGGCGGTTCACTCGTCCCCGAGCGCAGCACGACCAGCTTCCGACGGTGGTGCACGGACGTGCTCAGCCCGGCCGTTCTGGCCTGAGCACGTGCCGGCAGCGCCAACTCGAGGTGCTGGCCCCCGACCTGCCGCGGTGGGGCCGGTCGGTCCCGGGGCGGGCTGATGGTCCCGCTCGACGGCCAGTACCCCGCGAGAACCCGCCGACTGACCACGGCACACGTCATCCACGACGAGACCGGCGTCGTCCTCCGCCTCAACAGGACCCCTCCGAGGCTGCCACCACCCTTCGACGGCCTGGTCCTCCAACTCGTCGACATCGCCAGCGATCACCAGCACATCGTGATGTCGAACGACCTCAACGCACCCTGGCTGTTCCCGAATCAGAGGCCTGGCAAGCCACTGGGCAGCGAACAACTCGGCCGGCGCCTCCGCAAGGCCGGACTCCCCACCGAAGCCGGACGATGCGCGGCCCTGCTTGATCTCTGCGCACAGATGCCGCCCGCGGTCCCTCAGCGTCTGCTCGGCATCAGCCCCTCAGCTGCCGAGCGCTGGGCCGCCGGGGCCGTCAGGACCGCCTGCGCAGCTGGGGTGGCTCGTCGATCACGACTACTGCGGCTGATCGGCCGGGACGATGGTGCCCTGGTGGTAGTACATCCGCCACCCAGAAACCCCGTCCAACTTCCGCCAGATGGAGCTGTGCCGCGATCGGCGTTCGCCGAGGATGGCTTCGTACGTCACATGCACCACACCCGGTGCCAACACCGTGCCAGCCATGCCAACAGGCTCATACAGCGGGCCGTCCTCAGATGCCCCCGGCTTGTCCGGCAGGGCCAGAAGCATCGCTTGTCGGTCCCATCGGCGACCTGAGGCGCCTACCTCTACGAACTCAGGGTCCAGGAGTTGCCCAGCAAGCTCTCTCGATGCCCGGACCCCGGGAGCCATCAACTTCAGCTCGCCTGCCATCGCTTCGGCTACGCCGTCCATTTCGTCGCTCATTGGATCACCATGATCCGCCTCAACTCGGTTCGCAACCGAATTGGTGGGCACCCGGGCGAGGACTGCACCCCGGGAAGTGTTCCCGGCGGCTCTGAGCGAGAGGTGTTCCGCGGCGTCGAATATCCGGGCCTACCGGTAGCCACCGCTTCGCTTCCTCGAACGAGCGGCCTTGGCCGAGGTGGAGAGGAGCGCCATCGCCTTGGGCGGCTGGGCAGGGCAGACCGGCGGTCAGGCCTTCTCCCTGGCTCAGAGCTCTTCGGGGCGCTGGCGACGCGGCTGGGTCGGTTCGTGGAGGAAGAGGATCGTGCAGCCCGCGTCGCTCCGGCTCTGGTGCTCGATGGGGTAGGGGGAGTCGACGAAGTCGCCTCGTCGGCGGTGGGCGGTGTGTCGGGTGCCGTCCGGGAAGAGGAGTTCGTCGTCGGCTTCTCCGTCGAGGAACGGGAACCGGTGCACCGTTTGGTGCGGGTGCCGTGGTGAGGCCGAGCCCGGTTCGAAGTAGGAGAGCCCGACGACCCGTTCGTCGAAACCGGCGTCGAAGCTGACGTCCAGCAGGAGCCGGAACCACTGCCCGGGGCTCGACTCCTGCCAACCGACCGGGCTGAACACGTCCTCGGCCGGGGCGCCCAGCCGTTGGCCGGTCAACAGCACGGCGGGGCAGGAGCCGGGGCTGGCCAGCACGCCGGTCCCCCGGCGGGAAGCGCGCGGTAGGCGCCGGCGCGACTCACGGGCGCCCGCCCCTCGTCGTCGCCGGCGATGGCGAGTTCGCCGTCCAGGACCAGGATCCGGTCGTCCGCGGAGCGGGTCAGTTCGAGCTCGGCGCCGGAGCCGAGGCGGAGCAGGGTGAAGGAGTCGCCGTGGTCGGAGCGCAGCAGCTCCTTGACCCATGCACCAGGTACTGGAGCACCGTTGAGGCTGACCGGTAACCAGTTGCCGGGGCCGAAGGACGCGTTGTGACTCGTCATCGGTCCAGCATGTGGCGGCCGAGCCCGGCAGGGGCTCAGCTTTCCGAACGGCGGGACTCGCTCGCGGCCGCGGCGAGGCCATCGGCCGTACGCTGCACGAAGCGGGTCAGGCACCACCGCCAGAGACGGCCGACCAGCGGGTTTCCCGGCTGGCCGGCCGTCCACGCGGGGCGCCGTTGTTGACGTCCTGCCTGTCTCTGTCGCGCCTGCCGAGAGGGTGATATGTGACGGGATGCCGTCCATGTCGTCACCGGAGCGCATGGCAGCCGTACCTCCGCAGCTCGTGAGGCCCATGCGGGTGGGCGTCGCCGCAATGTCCGGATGTTCGGGGGCGGTGGCCCTCGCGCTGAGTCTCGCGCTGGGCAGGCGTGCGGTCGGGGTGAGAGCGGAGCATGTTCCAGAGGGGGCCGTCGGGTGGTCCCGAAGCTGGTCAGCAGACCGACCGCGGATCGTGTGCTCATGACCCGTGAAAATGCCTGATCACGGTGAGTGGACCGGCTCGGTGCGGGGTTGGTCGGCGCGGCGGCTGGGGCTGGTTGCGCCGCCCGGCAGCGTGCTCAGGACGATGACGGCTGTCGCGGCCACCACGATGGCGCCGGCGATCATGGCCTGGTCGAGTCCGGAGGTGTAGGCGTGGCGGGCGGCGGCGAGCGCGCTGTCGGGGTTGGCGAAGGCCCCGTCGAGGCCGGCCCTGGCCCGGGCGGCGACTTCGGCCGGCTGGTGCGTGAGCACGGGTGCGAGGAGTGCCCGGTAGTGCGTGAGGGTGAGGCTGCCGAGGACGCCGATGCCGAAGGCACCGCCGAGTTCGCGGGTGAGGTCGTTGACGGCGGAGCCGACGCCGGCCTTGTGCGGTGGCAGGGAGGACATGATGGCCCCGGTGGCCGGGGGCATGGTCAGCCCGATGCCGACGCCGAGCAGGCCCAGGCCGGCCTCGACGGTCCAGATCGGGGAGGTGGTGCCGGCGGAGGCCAGGACGAGCAGTCCGGCGGCGGAGGCGGCCAGGCCGCTGGCCAGGACGGGGCGCAGTCCGTGCCGGGCGACGAGCGGTCTGGCCAGGTGGGCGACGGCGAACTGGGCGAGCCCGGCGGGCAGTGCGTAGAGCCCGGCTGCGACGGTCGAGTATCCGCGCACCACCTGGAGGTACTGCGTGAGGACGAAGTACATGCCGAAGAGGGCGAAGTAGGCGGCCGCGATGGAGAGGCTGCCCATGCTCATGCGTCGCTCGGCGAAGAAGGCGACGTCGAGCATGGGGTTCGGGCGGCGCCGTTCCCAGATGACGAAGGCGATCAGACCGCTGATTCCGATCGCGAAGGCGGCCAGGATCGAGGGCGTGGTCCAGCCGTCGTCGGGGGCTTGGATGAATCCGTAGAGCAGTCCTGTCACGCCCACGACCGACAGGCCCGCGCCGACCGGATCGAGGCCGGCCGCCTCCTGGCTGCGGGAGGTCGGGAGCAGGAACCAGCCCGCGACCAGTGCCGTGACGGCCACGGCGGCCATGCCGAGGAAGAGCGACCCCCACCAGAAGTGTTCGAGCATGAGCCCCGACCAGGTGATGGACAGGGCGACCGAGGCACCTGCGACCGATGCCCAGACGGCGATCGCCTTGGCGCGTTCGGCGGGTGGGAACACGGTCGCCAGGATCGACAGGGTGCCGGGCATGACCAGGGCCGAGCCGACTCCCATGACCGCTCGGGCCGCGATCAGCTCTCCGACCGACGTGGAGAACGCGCCGAGGACCGCTGCCGCGCCGTAGACGACGAGCCCGCACTGCAGGGCGCCCTTGCGGCCGAACCGGTCGCCGATCGCACCGGCGGGCAGCAGGAGCCCGGCGAAGCACAGCACGTAGGCGTCGACGATCCAGGCCAGGGACGACGCCCCGGCGTGGAGCTGCCGGCCGAGGTCGGGCAGCGCCACGTTGAGCGCCATGTTCGACACCACGGTGAGCAGGACCGACAGGCAGAGCACGGCCAGGACGAGCCAACGGCGGTGATAGGAGGTTTCGATGGTTGGACGAGGCATGATCCAAGCCTCGAACCCCCATGGCTTAATGTCCACTGCAAAGATCGCAATAGACTGTTGCGTATGACGCAAGACCTGGATTGGAACCTGCTCGCCGCCCTGGACGTGTTGCTGGCCGAGGGCAGCGTGACCGGCGCGGCGGAACGCCTCCACCTGTCGGTCCCGGCCACCAGCCGCGCGCTGGGACGCATCCGGAAGACCTTCGGCGACCCGATCCTCGTCCGGGCCGGACGCGGCCTGGTCCCCACCCCGCGGGCCCTGGCCATCCAGCAGCGCCTCCACCGACTCATCGAGGAGGCGCACGCCCTCGTCGAGATCGGACGCGACGTCGATCTCGTGTCCCTGGAACGCACCTTCACCATCCGCGCCAACGACGCCCTGGTCGGCCGCCTCGCCGCCCGGCTCGTCACCCGCGTCCGGGCCGACGCCCCGGGGGTGACGCTGAGGTTCGCACCGGAAGGCGACGAAGACCTGGCACCCCTGCGTGACGGGCTCGTCGATCTCGACCTCGGTGTCATCGAGGACCTCGGCCCCGAAGTCCTCGTTCAGCCCGTCGGGCGCGAACGCCTCGTCGGCATGACCGCCGCCGGACACAGCCTGGCCACCGGACCCGTCACCCTGGAGCGGATCGCTGCGGCCGAGCACATCGCCGTGTCCCGCAGAGGCCGGACCCACGGCGCACTCGACGACATCCTCGGCCGGAACGGCCTCACACGGAGAATCGTCGCGGTGGTGCCGACATTCACCGCCGCGGCACACATCATCGCCGGCTCCGACATGACCGGGCTCATCACCGCCGGCTACGCGGCCCAAGCGGCAGCCCTCACCGGCGCCCACGTCTACGAGATCCCCGTCGATCTTCCGAGCCTGCCCGTGTCCCAGGCATGGCACGTCCGCCACGACCTCGACCCCGCACACCAGTGGCTCCGGGACCAGGTCGCCGCCGTTCTCCGGGAATGAGGACCGCTCCGAGCCCACGCGTTGGCGGGGTGGGGCTTCGGCGGCAAGGCGGGCACAGGTGTCAGTGATCATGGAGTTGCGACGCTCTGTGACCACTGGGGAGACCTGTGCCCGTCCTTCCAGCATGGTGAAACGATGCACAAACGGTTCGACTGGGTTTCCGGGGGCGGATCGCCGCACCGTGTCGTTGTGACCTCGCGGACGCTGTCCCATGTCGATACGCGGTTCACCGGCAGGCCCGGGCCGGTGGCCGAGGACCTGCGTCGCCTCCTGGCGCTTTCGGCGCGCGGCGACGAAGCGGCGTTCGAACTGCTGTACCGTGCGGCCGCCGGGCCCGTGTACGGGGTCGCACTGCGCACGCTGCGCAGTCCCGTCCGCGCCGGGGAGGTCGCTCAGGAGGTCCACAGTTGGTGCGTGGTGCCAGGAGTCAGGGGCGGGCATGCCGTGCGGGAGCGGATGGCTCTCCTCGGTCCTCGGGCGCCCCGGGCGCGCTGTGGGAGGCAGCCTGATCCGGCGCCTTCCCGCAGTTCGCGCTTCCCCAGTCCCATGTCACGACCGGCACCACCGGCCACGGGCAGCGCCTGATCCGGCGCAACGGAAGACGAAGCCCACCAGCCACGGAACGAACGCCACGACAGCCACCCGGCACAGAGGGCGGACCGCGAAACCGGCACGGTCAGGATCACGGCCCGCAGAACAACGGAGCACCGGTGGTCATCGACCTCCTGGCCCTCGTGTGCTCGTTCCGTGTGGTTCCGGGGCCGCTCCCTTCGGTCGTGCACCGCTGCCCGAGCCTTCGGCAGCAGCTGGTACCGGCGGCGGAACACGGCGCCCGAGCGGTTACTTGCGTGCCTCGTGACTTCGTCAGTTGCGGCTCAGGGCGCGCACGATCAGGACTGCGATCACGATGAGGACGATGGTGCCGAGACTTATGTACACGTGGATTCCTCTCCTCGCCCACCGGTGTGGGAGGCGACACGATCGCCGCCTGCGGTCGACGCCGGTGGGATGAACCGGTCGCCGGGCGACTCCCCCCGTTCCGCCGTTCCATGCCGAGGAAGGCCGCGGAAGTCACCGGCCGATGGGACATCGGCGCGGCACCGTGGCTCGGTCACCAACCCGCGGGTGTCGGACCGGCAGAGCGGGGCAGACGTGGGCCGACCGGGTCCGCCGGACGCGGACCGGCACGGCGACAGGAGGAATCCAGGTGCATGCACCAGTGCGGTACGAGATCGGCGCCGAGGTCCACTGCCCGGACGACACGTACGGCCACCTGAAGCGAGTGGTGATCGACCCACAGGCTGGCCGGGTCACTCACCTGGTGGTCGGCGGTCGCGACGCCACCGACCGCCTGGTGCCCGTCGACCTGGTCGACGACAGGGGCGGTGACCCGGAGCACATCAGGCTGTTCCGCGACACCGCGGCCGTCACCCAGCTCGACCCGGCCGAGGAGACCGAGTACCTGCCCGGTGACAGCGAGCACCTCGGCTACGCGCCGGGGCAGTGGCTCACCGTGGCGCCCATGGGCCTGAGTGCGGGCAGCGCCCTCCCGTTCCCGGTCGGGCCGCTGCCCGGCGAGGCCGAGCCCCGCACCGCCGTACACGAGCGGGTCCCCGTTGGCGAGGTCCAGATCCGCCACGGAGACCGGGTCGAGGCGACCGACGGCGAGATCGGGCACGTCCAGGGCCTGCTGGTCGAGCCCCAGAGCCACGACGTGACCCACGTGATCCTCAAGGAGGGCCACCTGTGGGGCAGGAAGACCGTCGCCATCCCGATCGGCGAGGTCTCCTGGCAGGGCGGGAAGGTCAGGGTGCGACTCAGCAAGGCCCAACTGGCCGAGCTGCCGCCGATGGACATCGTCCCCGTCGACGGCCCCCGCTCATGAGGCCGGCGCCTCCCCGGGGACGCGCCGCCGGGGACGGATGAACGGGCCGCCGCAGGAGTACGGGCCTGTCACCGACCCTCCGTCACGCGTCGTTCGCCGTGGAGCGGGCAGACGGCGTCTCGTCGGTCGGTGACACCGACGGCCAGTGGCGCAACGCGCGACCATCACCTGACAAAGCCGTGGCGCCGTACGACGGTCACGACCTACCGACGATGACGACGAGGAGACCGCCATGGGTATGGGCAACAAGATCGAGGACGCTGTCGAGAAGGTCGAGGGCGCGGTCGAGGAAGCCGTGGGCAAGGCCACCGGCAACGTGAACCGCCCCGGGTTCGGTGGGGACTCGATTTCGTGTAAGGATTCGAGTCATGGCACGTCCTTCCTCCTACCCGCCTGAGCTGCGCCGTCGTGCGGTGCG
>NZ_JBVHLF010000087.1:0-27874 GCF_055559155.1 Kitasatospora sp. NPDC024654 | reverse complement strand
TGCGTCGTCAGGAGGGTGGTCTGGAGCGGCTCTTCGCTTCCCTGGCCGAGGCCTGGGTGCGCGGCGTCCCGGTCGACTGGCAGTCCTTCCTGACCTGGAACAGCGGCTGGGTCGAGCTGCCCACCTACGCCTTCCACCGCGAGCGGTACTGGCTGGAGGCCGCGGCCTCCGCACCGGCCGCCGCCCCGGTGGACGCGGTGGACGCCCGTTTCTGGGAGGCCGTCGAGCGGGAGGACCTGGACGCGCTGGCCGCCACCCTGGAGGTCGAGAGCGGCAGCGAGCTCAGCGCGGTCCTGCCGATGCTGTCGGCCTGGCGCCGGCAGAGCCGCGAGCAGAACACGGTGGACGCCTGGCGCTACCGGATCAGCTGGAAGCCGGTCACCGAGGCCGCTTCGGGCGTGCTGTCGGGGACCTGGCTGGTGGTGGTCCCGGCGGGCCACGCCGAGGACCCGACCGTGTCGGGCACGCTGACGATGCTGGCCGGCCGTGGTGTGGAGGCCCGCCAGGTCGTCGTGGCGCCGGAGGCCGCCGACCGTGCGGTGGTGGCGGAGCTGCTGCGTGACGCGGTGGCTGACGGTGCGTCGGTGGCGGGTGTGGTGTCGCTGCTGGCCTGGGACGAGGCGTTCGCGGTGGCGGGGACGCTGGCGCTGGTGCAGGCGCTGGGTGACGCGCGGATCGACGCGCCGCTGTGGTGCGTGACGCGCGGTGCGGTGTCGACGGGCCGCGCCGAGCGGCCGCTGAGCGCGCTGCAGGCGCGGGTGTGGGGTCTGGGCCGGGTGGTGGCTCTGGAGCACCCGGAGCGTTGGGGGGGTCTGGTCGACCTGCCGGAGACGATCGACGACCGGGTTCTCTCGCGCCTGGCGAGTGTGCTGGCGGGCGTCGCGGGTGAGGATCAGGTCGCGGTCCGGGCGTCGGGTGTCTTCGGTCGTCGTCTGGTGCGGGCGTCGCGTGGCGAGGCGGTCGCGTGGCGGCCGTCCGGCACGGTGCTGGTGACCGGTGGTACGGGTGCGCTGGGTGCCGAGGTGTCGCGTTGGCTGGTGCGCAACGGTGCCGAGCACCTGCTGCTGACCAGCCGGCGTGGCCTGGACGCGCCCGGTGCTGCTGAACTGCGTGATGAGCTGGCCGAGTTGGGTGCTGTCGTCACGGTCGCGGCCTGTGATGTGGCCGACCGTGCGGCCCTGGCCGCGCTGCTGGCCGAGCACCCGGTGTCGGCGGTGTTCCACACCGCCGGTGTGCTGGACGACGGTGTGGTGGACGGTCAGACCGTCGAGCGCTTCGCCGCCGTGGCCCGTCCGAAGGTGGACGCGGCCCGGAACCTGCACGAACTCACCCACGACCTGTCCGCGTTCGTCCTCTTCTCCTCGATGGCGGGTTCGGTCGGCAGCGCCGGCCAGGCCAACTACGCCGCCGCCAACGCCTACCTGGACGCGCTGGCCGAGCAGCGCCGGGCCGACGGCCTGGTCGCCACCTCGATCGCCTGGGGTGCCTGGGCCGAGGCGGGCCTGGCGACCGAGGAGCTGATCGCCGACCGGCTGCGCCGTGACGGTGTGGTCGGCATGGCCCCGGCACTCGCCATCACCGCGATGCAGCAGGCCCTGGACCACGGCGACGTCGCCCTGACGATCGCCGACGTCGACTGGGACCGGCTCGCCGCCGAGACCGCCGCCGTCCGCCCGAGCCGCCTCTTCGACGAGATCCCCGAGGCCCGCGCGGTCACGGCGACCGCGCTCGCGCCGGCCGCCGTGCCGGGCGAGTCCTCGCTGGCCGGGCGGCTGGCCGCGCTGTCGCCGGCGGAGCAGGGCCGGGCCCTGCTGGACCTGGTGCGCGCCCAGGTGGCCGCGGTGCTGGGCTACGCGGACGCCGCCGCCGTGGAGGCCGGTCGGGCGTTCAAGGAGCTGGGCTTCGACTCGCTGACCGCCGTCGACCTGCGCAACCGGATGAACGCTGCCACCGGACTGAAGCTGCCGGCCACGCTGGTCTTCGACTACCCGTCGGCGACCGCGCTCGCCGAGCACCTGCGCACCGAACTGCTCGGCCAGCAGGCGGTCGTCGCCGAGGCTCTGCCGACCCCGCTCACCGCCGCCGACGACGAGCCGATCGCCATCGTCGCGATGAGCTGCCGCTTCCCCGGCGGCGTCAGTACTCCTGAGGAGCTGTGGCAGCTGCTCGTCGCCGGTGAGGACGCGATCGGTTCCTTCCCCGCCGACCGTGGCTGGGACGTCGAGAGCCTGTACCACCCGGACCCGGACCACCAGGGCACCACGTACGCCCGTGGCGGTGGTTTCCTGGACGGGGTCACGGAGTTCGACTCGACGTTCTTCGGGATCTCGCCGCGCGAGGCGCTGTCGATGGACCCGCAGCAGCGGCTGCTGCTGGAGACCTCGTGGGAGGTCTTCGAGCGGGCCGGCATCGACCCGGCCACGCTGCGCGGCAGCCAGTCCGGCGTCTTCATCGGCACCAACGGCCAGGACTACGCCAACCTGCTGGTCGACGGCCTGGAGGGGGTCGAGGGTCATCGGCTGACCGGTACGGCGACCAGTGTGATCTCCGGCCGGCTCTCCTACACCTTCGGGTTGGAGGGCCCGGCGGTCTCCGTCGACACGGCCTGCTCGGCGTCGCTGGTCGCGCTGCACATGGCGGTGCAGGCGCTGCGCAACGGCGAGTGCTCGCTGGCGCTGGCCGGTGGTGTGACGGTGATGTCCACGCCGGACCTGTTCGTCGAGTTCAGCCGTCAGCGCGGGCTGTCGGCGGACGGCCGTTGCAAGGCGTTCGCCGGTGCCGCGGACGGCACGGGCTGGGGCGAGGGCGCGGGCATGCTGCTGGTCGAGCGGCTCTCCGACGCCCGCCGCAACGGACACCCGGTGCTCGCCGTGGTCCGGGGCACCGCGATCAACCAGGACGGGGCCAGCAACGGTCTGACCGCCCCGAACGGCCCGTCCCAGCAGCGGGTGATCCGCCAGGCGCTGGCCGCCGCGGGCCTGACCGCCGACCAGGTCGACGCGGTCGAGGCGCACGGTACTGGCACCAAGCTCGGCGACCCGATCGAGGCGCAGGCCCTGCTCGCCACCTACGGCAAGGACCGGGACGCCGAGTCCCCGCTCTGGCTGGGTGGTGTGAAGTCGAACATCGGGCACACGCAGGCCGCGGCCGGTGTCGCGGGTGTGATCAAGATGGTCATGGCGATGCGGCACGGCGTGCTGCCGAAGACGCTGCACGTGGACGAGCCCACCCCGCACGTCGACTGGTCGACGGGCGCGGTGGAGCTGCTGACCGAGACCCGGCCGTGGCCGGAGACCGGGCGTCCGCGCCGCGCGGGTGTCTCCGCGTTCGGCATCAGCGGGACCAACGCGCACACCATCCTGGAGCAGGCGCCGGAGTTCGCGGGGCAGCCGGCCGTCGAGGCGTCGGTGGCGCCGTCGGTGCTGCCGGTGGTGCTCTCCGCGAAGCACGACACCGCGCTGCGAGCCCAGGCCGAGCGACTGCTGCCGGTCGCCGGGGACGGCGAACTCGTCGACCTGGCGTACTCGTTGGCGACCGGCCGGGCGGCGCTGGAGCGCCGCGCGGTGGTGATCGCCGGTGAGCGGGAGGAACTGCTGCGCGGACTGGGCGCGCTGGCGGCGGGCGAGTCCGCGGCGAACGTGGTCGAGGGCTCGGCCGTCGAGGGCCGGCTCGCCTTCCTCTTCACCGGTCAGGGCAGCCAGCGGGCCGGGATGGGCCGTGAACTGTACGAGGCGTTCCCGGTGTTCGCGGACGCGCTGGACGAGGTGTTCGCGCACCTGGACCAGCACCTGGACCGTCCGCTGCGCGAGGTGGTGTTCGCCGCCGAGGGCGAGTCGATCCACGAGACCGGCTTCACGCAGCCGGCGCTGTTCGCGATCGAGGTCGCGCTGTTCCGCCTGGTCGAGTCCTGGGGCCTGCTGCCCGACTTCCTGGCCGGGCACTCGATCGGTGAGATCGCGGCCGCGCATGTGGCGGGTGTGCTGTCGCTGGCGGACGCGGCGAAGCTGGTAGCGGCGCGTGGTCGGTTGATGCAGCAACTGCCCACTGGTGGTGCGATGGTGGCGGTGCGGGCGGCCGAGGACGAGGTGCTGCCGCTGCTGGCCGGTCGCGAGGCCGAGTTGGGTCTCGCGGCGGTCAACGGTCCGTCCTCGGTGGTGCTTTCGGGCGCCGAGGCGGCCGTCCTGGAGGTGGCCGAGAAGCTGGCCGCCGACGGCCGCAAGACGAAGCGGCTCACGGTGAGCCATGCGTTCCACTCGCCGTTGATGGAGCCGATGTTGGAGGAGTTCCGCACGGTCGTGGCGGGTCTGACCTTCCACGCGCCGCGGATCCCGATCGTCTCCACGCTCGACCAGTCCGCTGACCTCACCACCCCCGACTACTGGGTGCGGCACGTGCGCGAGGCGGTCCGCTTCCGCGACGCCGTCGCGACCCTGGAGGGCCAGGGCGTGCGCACCTTCGTGGAGCTCGGCCCGGACGGGGTGCTCTCCGCGATGGGCCAGGACTGCGCCACCGCCGCTGACGTGGTGTTCGCCGCCGTCCAGCGGGCCGAGCGACCGGAGGTCCGCACGCTGACCACCGCGCTCGCCCAGGCGTACGTGCGCGGTGCGACCGTCGACTGGACGGCGTTCTACGCCGGCGCCGGCGCCCAGCGCGTCGACCTGCCGACCTACGCCTTCCAGCGCCAGTCGTACTGGCCCGAGCGGCTGCCCGTCCTCGCCGGGTCCGGCGACAGCCGGACCGGCACGGACTCCACGGACGCCCGCTTCTGGCAGGCCGTGGAGAGCGAGGACCTGGCTGCCCTGGCCGCCACCCTGGAGGTGGACGCCAGCGACGCGCAGTCGCCGCTGAGTGCCCTGGCCCCCGTGCTGCCCGTGCTCTCGGCCTGGCGTCGCCAGCAGCGCGAGCAGTCGACCGTGGACGGTTGGCGCTACCGGGTCTCCTGGCAGCCGCTCACCACCGAAGCCGCCACCACGGCGGCGGGCACCGCCCTGAGCGGTACCTGGCTGGTGGTCGTCCCGGCCGCGTCGGCCGCGGAGGGCTGGGTGCCGGTCGCTGCCCAGACGCTCGCCGACGGCGGCGCCACGGTGCGCCGCCTGACGGTGGACACGGCCGCCTGCGACCGCGGCCGCCTGGCCGAGGAACTGCGCGGCGCGGCCGCCGGGACGGCGGACCTGGCCGGCGTGCTGTCGCTGCTCGCCCTGGACGAGGAGCCGCATCCGAGCCACCCCGTGCTGCCCGCCGGGTTCGCCGCCACCGCGGTGCTCACCCAGGCACTGGGTGACGCCGGGATCGGCGCACCGCTGTGGTGCGTGACCAGCGGGGCGGTCCCGACCGGCCCGGCCGACCAGGCCGCGAGCCGGGTGCAGGCGCAGCTGTGGGGTCTGGGCCGGGTGGTGGCTCTGGAGCACCCGGAGTGCTGGGGCGGTCTGGTCGACCTCCCGGTGGCGGTGGACGAGCGGGCAGCCGCCCGCCTGGCCGCGATCCTGGCCGGTGCCGGTGCGGACGGCGAGGACCAGTTGGCGGTTCGCCGCTCGGGTGTCCTGGTCCGCCGCCTGGTGCGCGCCACCCGGCCGCAGGCGCCGGTGGCGACCTGGCAGCCGCGCGGCACGGTGCTGGTCACCGGCGGCACCGGCGCCCTGGGCGCCGAGGTGGCCCGCTGGCTGGCCCGTGGCGGCGCCGAACACCTGGTGCTCACCGGCCGGCGCGGCGCGGACGTCCCCGGGGCGGCCGAACTGCGGGACGAGCTGGTGGCGTTGGGCGCCCGGGTCACCCTGGAGGCGTGCGACGTCGCGGACCGCTCGGCGGTCGAGGCACTGGTCAAGCGGCTCGTGGTGGACGGCCGCGAGGCGGCACCGCTGCGCGCGGTGGTGCACGCGGCCGGCCTCACCCAGGACACCGCGCTGGCCGACAGCGACCTGGGCAAGCTCTCCTGGGTGATGGACGCCAAGGTCTCCGGCGCGGTCCACCTGGACGCCGCGCTCGGCGACACCGAGCTGGACGCCTTCGTGCTCTTCTCCTCGATCGCCGGGGTGTGGGGCAGCGGCGGCCAGGCCGGCTACGCGGCGGCCAACGCCTTCCTGGACGCGCTCGCCGAGCGGCGCCGCGCGGCGGGCCTGACGGCCACCTCGGTGGCCTGGGGCCCGTGGGGTGAGATCGGCATGGCGGCCGAGGACCCGCAGGCCGCCGAGCAGCTGCGCCGCCGCGGTCTGCGGGTGATGGCTCCCGAGCTGGGGATCGCGGCCCTGCAGCAGGCGCTGGACCACCAGGAGACGGCGCTGACCGTCGCCGACGTGGACTGGGCGCTGTTCGCGCCGGCGTTCGCCGCCGCCCGTCCCCGCCCGCTGATCGACGGGGTGTCCGAGGCCCGCGCGGCCCTGGCGGGCCCGGCGGTCCAGAGCGAGGGCGACGGGCCCGACCAGGCTGAGGCGTTCCAGGTGCGGCTGCGCGCCCTGCCCGCCGCCGACCGGGACCGCGCCCTGCTCGACCTGGTGCGCACCGAGGTCGCCGCGGTGCTCGGCTACGCCGGTGCCGGCGCGGTCGAGGCCGAACGAGCCTTCAACGAGCTGGGCTTCGACTCGCTCACCGCGGTCGAGCTGCGCAACCGGCTCACCGCGGCCACCGGCCTGCGGCTGCCGACCAGCCTGGTGTTCGACTACCCGAACCCCACGGCCCTGGCCGGGCACCTCAGCGCGGAGATCGTGCCGGACGCGGCCGACGGCGCCGCGCCGGTGCTCGCCGAGCTGGACGCGCTGGACCAGCGGCTCTCCACCATGTCCCCCGATCGCGCCGAGCGAGACCGCGTGACGGCGCGGCTCCAGGCCCTCCTGTCGAAGTGGAACGCGACCGACGATGCAGCAGACAGCGCCGAGGACGACGAGCTGGCCAACGCGTCGGCCGACGACCTCTTCGACATCATCAGCCGGGAATTCGGACGGGACTGACGTGAGTTCCCAGCCGACCGCCCAGCGCACGAGCGACCGGTCCGCGGTCGCCCAGACCCCGACCGTGACGTCCCGCGCGATGACCGCACTTGTCCCGGCTTCCCGGAAGGTGGCCCTCTGATGGCAGACGAACAGAAGCTCCTCGACCACCTCAAGTGGATGACCGCGGAGCTGCGCAAGACCACCCGCCGGCTGCGCGAGGTCGAGGACGCCGAGCAGGAGCCCATCGCGATCGTGGCGATGAGCTGCCGGCTGCCCGGCGGGGTGCGCTCGCCGGAGGACCTGTGGCAACTGGTGGCCACCGGCGGGGACGCCATCACCCCGTTCCCCGCCGACCGCGGCTGGGACGTCGACGGCCTGTACCACCCGGACCCGGACCACCCGGGCACGGTCTACGCGACCGGCGGCGGCTTCCTGCACGACGCCGGCCGCTTCGACCCGGAGTTCTTCGGCATCAGCCCGCGTGAGGCGCTGGCGATGGACCCGCAGCAGCGGCTGCTGCTGGAGGCCTCCTGGGAGGTCTGCGAGCGGGCCGGCATCGACCCGGCCACCCTGCGCGGCAGCCGCACCGGCGTGTACGTCGGTGGCAGCTACCAGGGTTACGGCTCGGAGCTGGCGGAGGTGCCGGAGGGCGTCGAGGGCAGGCTGTTGACCGGCAACGCGACCAGCGTGCTCTCCGGCCGCATCGCCTACACCCTGGGCCTGGAGGGCCCGGCCGCCACCCTGGACACCGCCTGCTCGTCCTCGCTGGTCGCCCTGCACTGGGCGTGCCAGGCGCTGCGGCGCGGCGACTGCTCGCAGGCCCTGGTCGGCGGCGTGACCGTGATGGCCACGCCGGACGTCTTCGTCGAGTTCAGCCGCCAGCGCGGACTGTCGGCGGACGGCCGCTGCAAGTCCTTCGCCGCCGCCGCCGACGGCACCGGCTGGTCCGAGGGCGTCGCGATGCTGCTGGTCGAGCGGCTCTCCGACGCCGAGCGCAACGGGCACCCGGTGCTGGCCGTGGTGCGTGGTTCGGCCGTCAACCAGGACGGTGCCAGCAACGGTCTGACCGCCCCCAACGGGCCGGCCCAGCAGAAGGTCATCCGCCAGGCCCTGGGCGACGCCCGGCTGACGGCCGACCAGGTGGACGTGGTCGAGGCGCACGGGACCGGCACCACCCTCGGCGACCCGATCGAGGCGCAGGCCCTGCTGGCCACCTACGGCCGCGAGCGGGCCGCCGAGCGGCCGCTGTGGCTGGGGTCGCTGAAGTCGAACATCGGGCACACCCAGGCGGCGGCGGGCGTGGCCGGTGTGATCAAGATGGTGATGGCGATCCGGCACGGTGTGCTGCCGAAGACGCTGCACGTGGACGAGCCCACCCCGCACGTCGACTGGTCGGCCGGTGCGGTGGAGCTGCTGACCGAGGCGCGTGAGTGGCCCGGGACCGGCGAGCCGCGTCGGGCCGCCGTCTCCTCCTTCGGTGTCAGCGGCACCAACGCGCACACCATCCTGGAGCAGGCACCGGTCCCGGCGGAGGGCGGCGAGCCGGCGGCGACCGAGGGACCGGGCGGCGTGGCCGCCTCGTCCG
The DNA here is from genome assembly GCF_055559155.1 of Kitasatospora sp. NPDC024654. Lineage (NCBI taxonomy): Bacteria > Bacillati > Actinomycetota > Actinomycetes > Kitasatosporales > Streptomycetaceae > Kitasatospora > Kitasatospora sp. NPDC024654. Next base: position 19,366 of record NZ_JBVHLF010000087.1, on the reverse strand, counting down.
CGCCGGTGGCCACCGCCCTGGTGCCGTGGCTGCTCTCCGCACGGAGCGCCGACGCGCTGCGCGCCCAGGCCGGACGGCTGCTGGCCCGGCTGGCCACCGATGCCACGCTCACCCCGCTCGACCTCGGCTACTCGCTGGCCACCACCCGGGCGGCACTGCCGCACCGCGCCGTGCTGGTCGGCGCCGAGCTCGACGACTTCCGCCGCGGTCTGCAGGCGCTGGCGGCCGGAGAACACCCGGCTCCGACCCTCGTGCGCGGTGCGGTCACCGAGGGCCGGCTCGCCTTCCTGTTCACGGGTCAGGGCAGCCAGCGGGCCGGTATGGGTGCGGAGTTGTACGAGGCGTTCCCGGTGTTCGCCGAGGCGTTCGACGCGGTCTGCGCGGAGCTGGACGGGCAGCTGGGCCGTCCGTTGAAGGACGTGGTGTTCGCCGGGGAGGGGATCGACGAGACGGCTTGCACGCAGCCGGCGTTGTTCGCGGTCGAGGTGGCGCTGTTCCGTCTGGTGGAGTCGTGGGGTGTGCGGGCGGACTTCCTGGCCGGGCATTCGATCGGTGAGATCGCTGCCGCGCATGTGGCGGGTGTGTTGTCGCTGGCGGATGCGGCGAAGCTGGTGGCGGCGCGTGGTCGGTTGATGCAGGCGCTGCCGTCCGGTGGTGCGATGGTGGCGGTGCGGGCGGCCGAGGACGAGGTGCTGCCGCTGCTCGCGGGCCGGGAGGCCGAGCTGGGTCTCGCGGCGGTCAACGGTCCGTCCTCGGTGGTGCTTTCGGGCACCGAGCAGGCTGTCCTGGAGGTGGCCGAGAAGCTGGCCGCCGACGGCCGCAAGACCAAGCGGCTCACGGTCAGCCACGCGTTCCACTCGCCGCTGATGGACCCGATGCTGGAGGAGTTCCGCACGGTCGTGGCGGGTCTGGCCTTCGAGGCCCCGCGGATCCCGATCGTCTCCGCGCTCGACCAGGAGGCCGACCTCACCACCCCCGTCTACTGGGTGCGCCACGTCCGCGAGGCCGTGCGCTTCCGCGACGCCGTCGCGACCCTGGAGCGCGAGGGTGTCCGCACCTTCCTGGAGCTCGGCCCGGACGGTGTGCTCTCCGCGATGGGCCAGGACTGCGCCAGCGGCGAGGCGGACGTCGTCTTCGCCCCCGTTCGGCGCGCGGGCCGCCCCGAGGTCGAGACGCTGCTGATCGGCGTCGGGCAGGCCCAGGTGCGCGGCGGCGCCCTGGACCGGACGGCACTCTTCGCCGGGCGCGCTGCCCGTCGGGTCGAGCTGCCCACCTACGCCTTCCAACACGACTGGTACTGGCTGGAGTCGGGCGGCGGCTCGGCCGCCGCGGCAGGCTCGTCGGCCGAGCAGCCGGACGCCCGGTTCTGGGCGGCCGTGGAGCGTGAGGACATCGACGCGCTGGCCGAGACGCTCGCCGTCGCGGACGGAGCGGCGCTGGGCGCGGTACTGCCCGCCCTGTCGGCCTGGCGTCGGCAGGGCCGTGCCCAGTCCACGCTGGACGGCTGGCGCTACCGGGTGAGTTGGAAGCCGGTCACCGAGGCTCCCGTCGCGGTGGCGGCCGGCAGCTGGCTGGTGGCGGTGCCGGCGGGGCGCGCCGGGGACGCCGACGTCCAGGGCGTGGTCCGGCTGCTGACCGGTCGTGGGGTGGACGTCCGTCTGGTCGAGCCGACCGCGCCCGAGCGGGCCGTCGTCACGGACGCGCTGCACGTCGCGATCTCCGACGGCGGCCCGGTTTCCGGAGTGCTGTCGCTGCTGGCGTGGGACGAGGCTTCGGCGGTGCCGGGGACGCTGGCGCTGGTGCAGGCGCTGGGTGACGCGCGGATCGACGCGCCGCTGTGGTGCGTGACGCGCGGCGCGGTCTCGACCGGTTCTTCCGACCGGCTGGCCAGCCCGGTGCAGGCGCAGCTGTGGGGTCTGGGCCGGGTGGTGGGTCTGGAGCACCCGGAGCGCTGGGGCGGTCTGGTCGACCTCCCGGAGACCCCGGACCAGCGCGCGCTCGCCCACCTGGTGGACATGCTCGCCGGGGACGAGGATCAGGTCGCGGTCCGGGCGTCGGGTGTCTTCGGTCGTCGTCTGGTACGGGCGTCGCGTGGCGTGGCGGTCGCGTGGCGGCCGTCCGGCACGGTGCTGGTGACCGGTGGTACGGGTGCGCTGGGTGCCGAGGTGTCGCGTTGGCTGGTGCGCAACGGTGCCGAGCACCTGCTGCTGACCAGCCGGCGTGGCCTGGACGCGCCCGGTGCTGCTGAACTGCGTGATGAGCTGACCGAGTTGGGTGCTGTCGTCACGGTCGCGGCCTGTGATGTGGCCGACCGTGCGGCCCTGGCCGCGCTGCTCGGGTCGCTGGAGCACCCGGTGTCGGCGGTGTTCCACACCGCCGGTGTGCTGGACGACGGTGTGGTGGACGCGCAGACCGTCGAGCGCTTCGCCGCCGTGGCCCGTCCGAAGGTGGACGCGGCCCGGAACCTGCACGAACTCACCCACGACCTCACCGCGTTCGTCCTCTTCTCCTCCACCGCCGGCACCATCGGCAACGCCGGCCAGGCCAACTACGCCGCCGCCAACGCCTACCTGGACGCGCTGGCCGAGCAGCGCCGGGCCGACGGCCTGGCCGCCACCTCGATCGCCTGGGGTCCGTGGAGCCGTGGTGGCATGGCCGCCGGCGGGGCCCTGGAACAGCGCCTGCGCCGCGAGGGCGTCCCGCCGATGTCCCCCGACCGTGCGATCACCGCCCTTCAACAGGCACTGGAGAACGGGGACAGCACGCTGGCCGTGGCCGACATCGACTGGGAGCTGCTGCTCGGTGGCACCACGACCGGTCGCCGCGGCACCGCGCTGTTCGACCAGATCCCCGAGGCGCGCACGGCGTTGGCGGCGCCCGGTGCCGACGCCACCGCCGGGGAGTCGCCGGCCGGCCCGCTGGCCCAGCGGATGGCCGCGCTCTCCCCGGTGGAGCGGGAGCGCGCCCTGCTCGACGCGGTCCGCACCGAGGTGGCCGCCGTGCTCGGCTACGCCACGCCGGACGCGGTGGACGCCACCAGGGCGTTCAAGGAGCTCGGCTTCGACTCGCTGACCGCGGTCGAGCTGCGCAACCGGCTGAACGCCGTTACCGGCCTGAGTCTGCCGAGCACGCTGGTCTTCGACTACCCGACCTCCGCCGCGCTCGCCGGATTCCTGCGCACCGAGCTGCTCGGCCGGCAGCCGGACGCGCTGTCGGCCACCGACGCGGGGGCACCTCCCAGCAGCCAGGTCGAGGGAGAGCCGATCGCCATCATCGGCATGAGCTGCCGTTTCCCCGGCAACGTCAGCAGCCCGGAGGAGCTCTGGCAGCTGCTCGCCTCCGGCACCGACGCGATCTCCGGCTTCCCGACCGACCGCGGCTGGGACCTGGAAGCGCTCCACAGCGCCGACCCCGAGCGCAGCGGCACCTGCTACGCCCGTGAGGGCGGCTTCCTCTACGACGCCGCCGAGTTCGACCCGACCTTCTTCGGCATCAGCCCGCGCGAGGCGCTGGCGATGGACCCGCAGCAGCGGCTGCTGCTGGAGACCTCCTGGGAGGCGTTCGAGCGGGCCGGCATCGACCCGGCCACGCTGCGCGGCAGCCAGGCGGGCGTCTTCGTCGGCACCAACGGCCAGGACTACCTCGCCCTCGCCGCGAACGCGGCGGACGAGCTGGAGGGTCAGCTCGGCACCGGGACCGCCGCCAGCGTGGTTTCCGGCCGGCTCTCGTACACCTTCGGCCTGGAGGGCCCGGCCGTCACGGTCGACACCGCCTGCTCGTCCTCGCTGGTCGCGCTGCACTGGGCGATCCAGGCGCTGCGCACCGGCGAGTGCACCATGGCGCTCGCCGGTGGTGTGACCGTGATGTCCACGCCGGGGGCGTTCGTGGAGTTCAGCCGCCAGCGCGGCCTGGCCGCCGACGGCCGCTGCAAGCCGTTCGCGGCGGCGGCCGACGGCACCGGCTGGGGCGAGGGTGTCGGCATGCTGCTGGTCGAGCGGCTCTCCGACGCCGAGCGCAACGGGCACCCGGTGCTGGCCGTGGTCCGGGGCTCGGCCGTCAACCAGGACGGTGCCAGCAACGGTCTGACCGCCCCCAACGGGCCGGCCCAGCAGCGCGTCATCCGCCAGGCGCTGGCCGCCGCCGGCCTCTCGGCGGACGAGGTGGACGCGGTGGAGGCGCACGGCACCGGCACCACGCTGGGCGACCCGATCGAGGCGCAGGCCCTGCTCGCCACCTACGGGCAGCGGCCGGCCGACCAGCCGCTCTGGCTGGGCTCGATCAAGTCCAACATCGGCCACACCCAGGCCGCCGCCGGTGTCGCGGGCATCATCAAGATGGTGCTGGCCATGCGGCACGGCGTGCTCCCGCAGAGCCTGCACGTCGACACCCCGAGCCCGCACGTGGACTGGTCGACGGGCGCGGTGGAGCTGCTGGCCGAGGCGCGCGAGTGGCCCGAGACCGGTCGCCCGCGCCGGGCCGGCGTGTCGTCCTTCGGGGTGAGCGGCACCAACGCCCACGTGGTCCTGGAGCAGGCCCCGGCCGTCGCGACCGTCGCGGCGCCCGAGCCGGCGTCCGCCCCGGGACCCCTCCCGCTGGTCCTGTCGGCCCGAACCGCGCCGGCGCTGCGCGCGCAGGCGGAGCGGCTGCGCTCCTTCGTCGGCGGCGCGGCGGGGATCAGGCTGGTGGATCTGGCCTCCTCGCTGGCGACCGGCCGCGCCGCCCTGGAACACCGGGCCGTGGTGGTGGCCGACGACAATCAGGGGTTCCTGGGGGGTCTTGAGGGGTTGGTCTCGGGTGTCCCCGGTGCGAGCGTGGTGGCGGGCTCGGCTACGGGTGGCAGGTTCGCCTTCCTCTTCACCGGCCAGGGCAGTCAGCGGGCGGGCATGGGAGCTGAGTTGTACGAGACGTACCCGGTGTTCGCCGAGGCTCTCGACGCCGTGTGCGCGGAGTTCGACGGGTACCTGGAGCGTCCGCTGCGGGACGTGATGACGGAGGGCGGCGAGCTGCTGCACCAGACCGGCTGCACGCAGCCGGCGCTGTTCGCGATCGAGGTGGCGCTGTTCCGCCTGGTGGAGTCGTGGGGCCTGCGGCCGGACTTCCTGGCCGGGCACTCGATCGGTGAGATCGCTGCCGCGCATGTGGCGGGTGTGTTGTCGCTGGCGGACGCGGCGAAGCTGGTGGCGGCGCGTGGTCGGTTGATGCAGGCGCTGCCGTCCGGTGGTGCGATGGTGGCGGTGCGGGCGGCCGAGGGCGAGGTGCTGCCGCTGCTGGCCGGCCGGGAGGCCGAGTTGGGTCTCGCGGCGGTCAACGGGCCGTCCTCGGTGGTGCTTTCGGGTGCCGAGGCGGCTGTCCTGGAGGTGGCCGAGAAGCTGGCCGCCGACGGCCGCAAGACCCGGCGGCTCACGGTGAGCCACGCGTTCCACTCGCCGCTGATGGACCCGATGCTGGAGGAGTTCCGCACGGTCGTGGCGGGTCTGACCTTCCACGCGCCGCGGATACCGATCGTCTCCACCCTCGACCAGTCCGCCGACCTCACCACCCCCGACTACTGGGTGCGCCACGTCCGCGAGGCGGTCCGCTTCCGCGACGCCGTCGCGACCCTGGAGCGCGAGGGCGTGCGCACCTTCCTGGAGCTCGGCCCGGACGGCACCCTGACCGCCCTCGGCCAGGACTGCGTCAGCGCCGAGGACGCCACCTTCGCCCCCGCCCTGCGCGCCGACCGCACCGAGGGCCGGGCGCTGGTGACCGCCCTCGCCCAGGTCCACGTCCGAGGTCAGGCGGTGGACTGGCCGGCCTACTTCGCCGGCACCGGCGCCCTGCGCGCCGACCTGCCCACCTATCCCTTCCAACGCGAGCGCTACTGGCCCACGCCCGCCGCCGCGTCGCCGGCCACCGGCCCGGACGCGGTGGACGCCCGCTTCTGGGAGACCGTCGAGCGCGAGGACCTGGAGGCGCTCACCGCCACGCTGGGCCTGGACGGTGACCAGCCGCTCAGCTCGGTGCTGCCCGCGCTGTCGACCTGGCGCCGGCAGAGCCGGGCCCGCTCCACCGTGGACGGCTGGCGCTACCGGATCACCTGGCACCGCCTCGCTTCCGCCCCCGCCGCCGCCCTGGCGGGCACCTGGCTGGTCGTCACCCCGGCCGTGGACGCCGCCGCCGAGCCGACCGAGGCCGCGCTGGCGGCCCTGGCCGGGGCCGGCGCCGACACCCGCCGGCTCACCGTCACCGCCGCGGAGCTCGCGACCGGGCGCACCGCGCTGGCCGGGCGACTGCGTGGCGAGCTCGCCCAGGCCGGCCCGCTGGCCGGCGTCGTCTCGCTGCTCGCCCTCGACGAGGACCCGCACCCGGCGCACCCCGCGATGTCCGGCGGCCTGGCGGCCACCGCTCTGCTGGTGCAGGCGCTGGGTGACGCCGAGGTGGCCGCGCCGCTGTGGTGCCTGACCCGCGACGCGGTCGCCACCGAGGGCACCGACCGGCTCGCCAACCCCGGGCAGGCCCAGGTCTGGGGTCTGGGCCGGGTGGTGGCCCTGGAGCACCCGGACCGCTGGGGTGGCCTGATCGACCTCCCCGCGCGGCTTGACGAGCACGCCGGAGCGCTGCTGGCCGGAGCGCTGGCGGCCGGCGACGACGAGGACCAGCTCGCGGTGCGGCCGTCGGGTCTGTACACGCGCCGCCTGGTCCGGGCGTCGCAGGTCACGGGCACCCCCTGGCAGCCGCGCGGCACGGTGCTGGTCACCGGCGGCACCGGCGCCCTGGGCGCCGAGGTGGCCCGCTGGCTGGCCCGTGGCGGCGCCGAACACCTGGTGCTCACCAGCCGGCGCGGCGCCGACGCCCCGGGTGCAGCCGAACTGACCGCCGAACTCACCGAGCTGGGCGCCACCGTGACCATCGCCGGGTGCGATGTGGCCGACCGCGCGGCGCTCGCCGAGCTGCTCGCCGCCGTCCCCGCCGATCGCCCGCTGACGGCCGTCGTGCACGCGGCCGGCGTGGTCGCCGACGCCGCCCTGCAGGACAGCGAGCTCGCCGACCTGGCCGCCGTCGTCGAGGCCAAGGTGGCCGGCGCGGTGCACCTGGACGCCCTGCTCGGCGACACCGAGCTGGACGCCTTCGTCACCTTCTCCTCCATCGCCGGCGTCTGGGGCAGCGGCGGCCAGGCGGGCTACGCCGCGGCCAACGCCTTCCTGGACGCCCTGGTCGAGGCCCGCCGGGCCCGTGGCCTGGCCGGCACCTCGGTGGCCTGGGGCCCGTGGGCCGAGGCCGGCATGGCGGCCGGCGAGGCAGCCGAGGAGCACCTGCGCCGCTTCGGCCTGACCGTGATGGCGCCCGGCAGCGCGCTGCTCGGCCTGCAACTGGCCCTGGACGGCGGGGCGCCCACCGGGGTGGTCGCCGACGTGGACTGGGCGCGCTTCGTGCCGTCCTTCACCGCCGCCCGTCCCCGCCCGCTGCTCGGCGAGCTCCCCGAGGTGCGCGATGTGCTGGCGGCGGAACAGGCCGCAGCCGCGCCCACCGGCGCGGGTGCGCCGGCCGGGCTGCGCGACCGGCTGGCCGACCTGAGCGACGCCGACCGCGACCGCGCGCTGCTGGAACTGGTGCGCGGCCAGGTGGCCGAGGTGCTCGGGTACTCCGGCGCGCACGCGGTGGAGGCCGGCATGGCCTTCCGGGCGCTCGGCTTCGACTCGCTGACGGCGGTCGAGCTGCGCAACCGGCTGGCCCGGGAGGCCGGACTGAAGCTGCCGGCCAGCGCGGTCTTCGACTACCCGACGCCCACCGCCCTGGCCGAGCACCTGCGGGACGCGCTCTTCCCGGAGCGGGCCCGCGAGGCCGCCCTCGACCCCCAGGAGGCCGAGCTGCGGCAGGCCCTGGCGAGCGTCCCGCTCGCCCGGTTCCGGGAGCTGGGGCTCCTGGACACCCTGCTGCGGCTGGCCGACCCCGGCGACCACGGCGGGACCGAGGACGGCGACGACGAGTCGGACCTGATCGACTCGATCGACTCGCTGGACCTGGACAGCCTCATCGACATCGCTCTCGACAGCAACGATTCCTGACACGCCCGAAGTGCGGAGCTCATCATGACCACGCCGAACGAAAAAGTCGTCGCAGCACTTCGGGCCTCCATCAAGGAGACCGAGCGACTGCGTCGGCAGAACCAGCAGCTGATCGCGGCCTCCAAGGAGCCGATCGCGATCGTGGCGATGAGCTGCCGGTTCCCCGGAGGCGTGGCATCACCGGAGGCGCTGTGGCGGCTGGTCGCCGACGGCGTCGACGCGATCGGCGAGTTCCCGGCCGACCGCGGTTGGCGACTGGCCGACCTGTACGACGAGGATCCCGACCGCCAGGGCACCTTCTACGCCCGTGGCGGCGGGTTCCTCACCGGCGCCGACCGGTTCGACCCGGCGTTCTTCGGGATCTCGCCGCGCGAGGCGCTGGCGATGGACCCGCAGCAGCGGCTGCTGCTGGAGACCTCCTGGGAGGCGTTCGAGCGGGCCGGCATCGACCCGGAGACGGTCCGTGGCAGCCGCACCGGCGTCTTCGTCGGCGCCTCCGCGTCGGGCTACGCCGGCGTGGCCGACCAACTGCCGGACGGAGTCGAGGGCTACCTGCTCACCGGTAACGCGGCCGCGGTGGTCTCCGGCCGGGTCGCCTACACCTTCGGCTTCGAGGGCCCGGCGGTCACCGTGGACACCGCCTGCTCCTCGTCGCTGGTATCGCTGCACCTGGCGGTCCAGGCGCTGCGCAACGGCGAGTGCTCGATGGCGCTGGCGGGTGGCGTGACGGTGCTCGCCACCCCGGACGTGTTCGTCGAGTTCAGCCGGCAGCACGGGTTGGCCACCGACGGCCGGTGCAAGGCGTTCGCGGCCGCCGCGGACGGCACCGGCTGGGCCGAGGGTGTGGGTATGCTGCTGGTCGAGCGGCTCTCCGACGCGCGGCGCAACGGGCACCCGGTGCTGGCGGTGGTCCGTGGTTCGGCCGTCAACCAGGACGGTGCGAGCAACGGTCTGACCGCGCCGAACGGTCCGTCGCAGCAGCGGGTGATCCGGCAGGCCCTGGAGAACGCCCGGCTGACGGCGGACCAGGTGGACGCCGTCGAGGCACACGGCACGGGTACCACCCTGGGTGACCCGATCGAGGCCCAGGCGCTGTTGGCGACGTACGGGCAGGACCGTGAACGGCCGCTGTGGCTGGGGTCGTTGAAATCCAACTTCGGGCACACCCAGGCGGCGGCGGGCGTGGCCGGTGTGATCAAGATGGTGATGGCGATCCGGCACGGTGTGCTGCCGAAGACGCTGCACGTGGACGAGCCCTCGCCGCACGTGGACTGGTCGGCGGGCGCGGTGGAGCTGCTGACCGAGGCCACCGAGTGGCCGCGGACCGGCGCGCCGCGCCGGGCCGGCATCTCGGCCTTCGGTGTGAGCGGGACCAACGCCCACACCATCCTGGAGCAGGCGCCGGAAGAGGCCGAGGACACCGAGCTTCCGGTGCTGCCTCCGGTGCTGCCGGTGGTGCTCTCGGCCCACGACACGGACGCGCTGCGGGCGCAGGCCGAGCGGCTGCTGCCGGTTGTCGGCGAGGCCGAACTCGGCGATGTGGCGTACTCGTCGGCGACGGGACGGGCGTCGCTGGGGCGTCGTGCGGTGGTCGTGGCGGGGGAGCGCGAGGAGCTGCTGCGCGGGCTGGGCGCGTTGGCGGCGGGGGAGTCGGCGGCGAACCTCGTCGCGGGCTCGGTGGTCGAGGGGCGACTGGCGTTCCTGTTCACCGGCCAGGGCAGCCAGCGGCTCGGCATGGGCCGGGAGTTGTACGCCGAGTTCGCCGCCTTCGCGGAGGCCTTCGACGCGGTCTGCGCTGAGCTGGACCAGCACCTTGAGCGGCCGCTGCGCGAGGTGGTGTTCGCCGCCGAGGGCGAGTCGATCCACGAGACCGGCTTCACGCAGCCGGCGCTGTTCGCGGTCGAGGTGGCGCTGTTCCGGCTCGTCGAGTCGTGGGGTGTGCGGGCGGACTTCCTGGCGGGGCACTCGATCGGTGAGATCGCTGCCGCGCACGTCGCCGGGGTGCTGTCGCTGGCGGATGCGGCGAAGCTGGTGGTGGCGCGTGGTCGGTTGATGCAGCAACTGCCCACTGGTGGTGCGATGGTGGCGGTGCGGGCGGCCGAGGGCGAGGTGCTGCCGCTGCTGGCTGGTCGCGGGGCCGAGTTGGGTCTCGCGGCGGTCAACGGGCCGTCCTCGGTGGTGCTTTCGGGCGCCGAGGCGGCCGTCCTGGAGGTCGCGGGCGAGCTGGCCGAGCAGGGTCGCAAGACCAAGCGGCTCACGGTGAGCCACGCGTTCCACTCGCCGCTGATGGACCCGATGTTGGAGGAGTTCCGGGCCGTCGCGGAGTCGTTGGAGTTCCACGCCCCGCGGATCCCGATCGTCTCGACCCTCGACCGGTCCGCCGACCTGGCCACCCCGGACTACTGGGTGCGCCATGTCCGTGAGGCGGTGCGCTTCCTCGACGCCGTGCGGGCCCTCGAGGGTGAGGGTGTCCGGACGTTCGTGGAGCTGGGTCCGGACGGGGTGCTCTCCGCGATGGGCCAGGACTGTGCCGGCACGGAGGACGTCGCGTTCGCGCCGGTGCTGCGCGCCGACCGTCCCGAGGTCCGCACGCTGACCACGGCCCTCGCCCAGGCCCACGTGCGCGGTGTCGCGGTGGACTGGTCGGCCGTCTTCGCGGGCACCGGTGCCCGCCGGATCGACCTGCCCACCTACCCCTTCCAGCGCGCACGGTACTGGCTGGAGGGCGGCGCCTCGACGGGGGACCCCGCCTCGCTCGGGCTCGTCGCGGCCGGGCATCCGCTGCTCGGCGCCAGTATCGAACTCCCCTACTGGGACGGGCTGGTGTTCACCGCCCGGTTGTCGGTGCAGTCGCACCCGTGGCTGGCGGACCACGCCGTGCTGGGCTCGATCCTGCTGCCGGGAACGGCCTTCGTGGAGCTGGCGATCCGCACCGGCGACCAGGTTGGCTGCTCGGTGCTGGAGGAGCTGACGCTGGCGGCACCGCTGGTGCTGCCCGAGCACGGCGGCGTCCAACTGCGGCTGGCGCTGGGCGCGGTGGACGAGTCGGGCCGGCGTCCGCTGAGCCTGCACTCGCGCCCGGAGGACGCCCAGGCGGAGGAGCCGTGGACCCGGCACGCCACCGGCGTGCTCGCTCCCGACACGGCCGAGGAGCCGTCGTTCGAGCTGGCGCAGTGGCCGCCGGCTGGTGCGGCCGAGGTCGACGTGACGGACCTCTACGAGCGCCTCGCCGCCGTCGGCTTCGGCTACGGACCGCTGTTCCAGGGGCTGCGGGCGGCCTGGCGGCGGGCCGACGAGGTGTTCGCCGAGGTGGCACTGCCGCAGGACGCCCGCGACGGCGCGGCCTCCTTCGGCCTGCACCCCGCTCTGCTGGACGCCGCACTGCACGCGGTCGGCATCGGTGACCTGCTCGCGGACACCGGACGCGGCCGGCTCCCGTTCGCGTGGAACGGCGTGACCCTGCACGCCTCGGGTGCCGCCGTGCTGCGCGCGCGACTGTCGCGCACCGGACCCGACGCGATCGCCCTGGAACTGGCCGACGAGTCCGGCCGTCCGGTGGCCTCGGTCGACTCGCTGATGCTGCGCGAGGTCTCCGAGGAGCAGGTGCGCGCCGCCCGTGGCGGGTTCACGGACTCGCTGTTCCGGGTGGAGTGGGTTCCGCTGCCGGTGTCGGCCGTGCCGGTCGGCCACTGGGCGGCGCTCGGCACCGACGCGCTCGGCTCGGGCGCCGACACCTTCGCCGACCTGGCGGCACTGGGTGCGGCGGTGGACGGCGGCCTGGCCACTCCCGACACGGTCCTCCTCGCCCTGGACGCCGTCGATGCGACCGAGCTCGCCTCGACCGTCCGGTCCGCGCTGAGCGGTGTGCTCGGTGTGGTTCAGGAGTGGCTGGCGGACGCGCGGTTCGCCGCCTCCCGGCTGGTCCTGGTGACTCGTGGCGCGGTGGCCGCCGATGCCACCGGGGTCGACGACCTGGTGCACGCGCCCGTCTGGGGCCTGCTGCGCTCGGCGCAGGCCGAGAACCCCGACCGGTTCGTCCTGCTGGACCTCGACACCCACGGCGCGTCCGGTGAACTCCTGGCCGGCGCGCTGGCGTCGGGCGAACCCGAACTCGCCGTGCGCGAGGGCATCGTGCGCGTGCCCCGGCTGGCCCGGACGCCCGGGTCCGACCCGGCGCCGGTGTTCGAGGCTGACGGCACGGTGCTGGTGACCGGCGCGTCCGGGATGCTGGGCGGTCTGGTCGCCCGGCACCTGGTGGTCGAACACGGCGTGCGGAGCCTGCTGCTGCTCTCGCGGCGCGGTGTGGACGCGCCGGGTGTGGTCGAACTCGCCGATGCATTGGTCGAGTTGGGCGCAGACGTCGTGGTCGCGGCGTGTGACGTGGCGGACCGTGACGCGCTGGCCGCGCTGCTCGCGGAGCACCCGGTGACGGGCGTGGTGCACACGGCCGGTGTGTTGGACGACGGGATCGTCTCCTCGCTCACGCCGGAGCGGCTCGACACGGTGTTGCGTCCGAAGCTGGACGCGGCGCTCAACCTGCACGAACTCGCCGACGGGCTCTCGACGTTCGTGCTCTTCTCCTCGGCCGCCGGCACCTTCGGTGGCCCGGGCCAGGGCAACTACGCCGCCGCCAACGTCTTCCTGGACGCCCTCGCCGCTCGGCGCCGTGCCCAGGGCCTCCCGGCGGTATCGCTCGCCTGGGGCCTGTGGGCCGAGGGCGCCGGGATGGCGGCCGGTCTCGGCGAGGGCGACGTCGACCGGATGGCACGCTCCGGCGTGCAGGGCCTCACCGCCGCCGAGGGCCTGGCCCTCTTCGACGCGGCCCTCGGTACGGACGCCGCGACCCTGGTCCCGATGCACCTGGACCTGGCCGCGCTGCGCAAGGACACCGGACGTGAGGTCCTACCGCTGCTGCGCGGGCTGGTCCGGGTCCCCGCCCGCCGGGTCGCGCGGGCCGGCTCGGCTGCCGGTTCCTCCCTGGTGCGCACGCTCAGCGCGCTGCCGGCGGGGGAGCGGGAGGCCGCGCTGCTCGACCTGGTGTGCGGTCGGGTGGCGGCGGTGCTGGGTTACGCGGACGCGACCGCGGTCGAGGGCGGCCGGGCGTTCAAGGAGCTGGGCTTCGACTCGCTGACCGCCGTCGAGCTGCGCAACGAGCTGAACGGCGTGACCGGCCTGCGGCTGCCCGCGACGCTGGTCTTCGACTACCCGAGCCCGCTGGCGCTGGCCGCCTTCCTGCGCACCGAGCTGCTGGGCGACGAGTCGCCGACGGTGGTGGCCGGCCCGGCCACGGTCGTGGCGGATGACCCGATCGCCATCGTCGGGATGGCCTGCCGCTATCCCGGTGGCGTGGAGTCGCCGGAGGACCTGTGGCGGCTGGTCTTCGAGGGCGAGGACGCGGTCTCCGGCTTCCCGACCGGTCGCGGCTGGGACCTGGACGGTCTCTACCACCCGGACCCGGACCACCAGGGCACCTCCTACGCCCGTGAGGGCGGCTTCCTGCACGACGCGGGCCTGTTCGACCCGGCGTTCTTCGGGATCTCGCCGCGCGAGGCCATCGCGATGGACCCGCAGCAGCGACTGCTGTTGGAGGTCTCCTGGGAGGCGATCGAGCGCGCCGGCATCGACCCGGCCGTGCTGCGCGGCAGCCGGACCGGCGTCTTCGCCGGCCTGATGTACCACGACTACGCCAGTGCGATCGGCGAGCTGCCCGAGGGCGTCGAGGGCTACCTGGGCACGGGCAACTCGGGCAGCATCGTCTCCGGGCGGGTGGCCTACACCTTCGGCCTGGAGGGCCCGGCGGTCACTGTGGACACCGCTTGCTCGTCCTCGTTGGTCGCGCTGCACTGGGCGATCCAGGCGCTGCGCAACGGCGAGTGCACGATGGCACTGGCCGGCGGCGTCGCCGTGATGGGCACGCCGGAGACCTTCGTCGACTTCAGCCGCCAGCGCGGCCTGTCACCCGACGGTCGTTGCAAGTCCTTCGCGGACGCCGCCGACGGCACGGGCTGGGGCGAGGGCGCGGGCATGCTGCTCGTCGAGCGGCTGTCCGACGCGCGGCGCAACGGTCACCCCGTGCTCGCGGTCGTCCGTGGGAGCGCGGTCAACCAGGACGGCGCCAGCAACGGTCTGACGGCGCCGAACGGCCCGTCGCAGCAGCGGGTGATCCGGCAGGCCCTGGTCAACGCGGGTCTGACCGCCGACGAGATCGACGCGGTCGAGGCGCACGGCACCGGCACGACCCTCGGCGACCCGATCGAGGCGCAGGCGCTGCTGGCCACCTACGGTCGCGACCGCGCCGAGGACCAGCCCCTGTGGCTGGGCTCGATCAAGTCGAACATCGGGCACACCCAGGCCGCCGCCGGTGTCGCGGGCATCATCAAGATGGTGATGGCGATGCGGCACGGCGTGCTGCCGCGCACCCTGCACGTGGACCAGCCGTCGACGAACATCGACTGGTCCGCCGGCGCCGTGGAGCTGCTGACCGAGGCACGTCCCTGGCCCGAGACCGGTCGCCCGCGCCGTGCGGCGATCTCGTCCTTCGGCATCAGCGGCACCAACGCGCACACCGTCGTCGAGCAGGCTCCTGAGGCCGCCCAGCCGAAGGCGGTGGCCGCGGAGCCGGTGCGTACGGAGGTGCTGCCGTGGCTGCTCTCCGCGAAGAGCGCCGACGCGCTGCGCGCCCAGGCCGGGCGTCTGCGCGCCTTCGTCGAGGGCCGGCCCGAGGTCGAACCGGCCGATGCCGCCTACTCGTTGGCGACCACCCGTGCCGCTCTGGAACACCGCGCCGTGGTGGTCGCCGAGGACCGTGACCAACTCCTGCGCGCGCTGGAGGGGTTGGCTGCGGGCGATGCGGCCGCCGGCGTGGTCCGGGGCACGGTGGCGCCGGGCAAGCTCGCCTTCCTGTTCACCGGCCAGGGCAGCCAGCGGGCCGGGATGGGCCGTGAACTGTACGAAGCCTTCCCGGTGTTCGCGCAGGCGTTCGACGCGGTCTGCGCGGAGCTGGACCGGCACCTGGACCGTCCGCTGAAGGATGTCGTCTTCACGGGTGAACGGATCGACGAGACGGCCCGCACGCAGCCGGCGCTGTTCGCGATCGAGGTCGCGCTCTTCCGCCTGGTGGAGTCGTGGGGCCTGCGGCCGGACTTCCTGGCTGGGCATTCGATCGGTGAGTTGGCGGCCGCGCATGTGGCGGGTGTGTTGTCGCTGGCGGATGCGGCGAAGCTGGTGGTGGCGCGTGGTCGGTTGATGCAGGCGCTGCCGTCCGGTGGTGCGATGGTGGCGGTGCAGGCGGCCGAGGACGAGGTGCTGCCGCTGCTGGCCGGCAGGGAGGCCGAGTTGGGTCTCGCGGCGGTCAACGGGCCGTCCTCGGTGGTGCTTTCGGGCGCCGAGGCGGCCGTGCTGGAGGTCGCGGGCAAGCTGGCCGAGCAGGGTCGCAAGACCCGGCGGCTGACGGTGAGCCACGCGTTCCACTCGCCGCTGATGGACCCGATGCTGGACGAGTTCCGTACGGTTGCCGAGGGTCTGACCTTCCACGCTCCCCGGATTCCTGTCGTCTCGACGCTCGACCAGTCGGCGGACCTGACCTCGCCCGAGTACTGGGCGCGGCACGTGCGCGAGGCCGTCCGCTTCCGCGACGCGGTCCAGGGCCTGGAGCGCGAGGGCGTGCGTACCTTCGTGGAGCTGGGACCGGACGGCGTGCTCTCCGCCCTCGGTCAGGAGTGCGCCGCCGCCGAGGGCACCGCGTTCGCGCCGGTGCTGCGCGCCGACCGTCCCGAGGTCCGCACGCTGACCGCCGCCCTCGGCCAGGCCCACGCGCGCGGTCTGGCCGTGGACTGGCAGGCCGTCTTCGCCGGCCGGAACGCCCGCCGGATCGACCTGCCCACCTACGCCTTCCAGCATGAGTGGTACTGGCTGGAGTCCGCGGCCCCGGCATACGGCGGCACTCCCGACCACGAGGTGGACGCGCGCTTCTGGGAAGCGGTGGAGCGCGAGGACGTCGACGCGTTGACCGCCACCCTCGCGGTCGAGGACGGTGACGCGCTGGGCACGCTGCTGCCCGCCCTGTCGGCCTGGCGTCGGCAGAACCGCGACCGCTCCATCGTGGACGGTTGGCGCTACCAGGCCGGTTGGCAGCCGGTCACCGAGGCCGTCCCGGGTGTGTTGTCGGGCTCGTGGCTGGTGGTGGTTCCCGCCGACGCCGCCGAGGACGCCGCGGTGCTGGGCACGCTGCGCGTGCTGGCCGACCGCGGCGTGGACGTCCACCGAATCGATGTCGATGCGGCGGACGCCGAGCGCGGCCGGCTCGCCGAGCGCCTCCAGCAGGCGGCGGTGACCGGCGTGCTCTCCCTGCTGGCGCTGGGCGAGGCGATGCCTCTTGCCGCCAGCCTGGCGCTGGTGCAGGCGCTGGGCGACGCCGGCATCGCCGCGCCGCTGTGGTGCGTGACGCGCGGTGCGGTGACGACCGGTCCCGCCGACCGGCTCGCCAGCCCCGAGCAGGCGCAGCTGTGGGGTCTGGGCCGGGTGGTGGCCCTGGAGCACCCGGAGCGCTGGGGCGGCCTGGTCGACCTCCCGGAGAGCCCGGACGATCGAGTGCTCGCCCGCCTGGCGGGTGCGCTCGCCGGCCAGGAGGACCAGGTCGCGGTTCGCGCCTCGGGTGTCCTCGCCCGCCGCCTGGTGCGCGCGCCGCGCGGGGAGGCGGGTCAGCAGTGGCAGCCGTCCGGGACCGTTCTGGTCACCGGCGGTACCGGCGCCCTGGGCGCCGAGGTGTCGCGTTGGCTGGTCCGCGGCGGCGCCGAGCACCTGCTGCTCACCAGCCGGCGCGGTCCGGACGCCCCCGGTGCCGCCGAACTGTGTGACGAGCTCACCGAGTTGGGGGCCACCGTCACCGTCGCCGCGTGTGACGTGGCCGACCGTGGCGCGCTGTCCGCGCTGCTCGCGTCGCTGGAGCAGCCGGTGTCGGCCGTCTTCCACACGGCCGGTGTGCTCGACGACGGCGTCGTCGATGGCCTGACCGCCGAGCGCTTCGCCGCCGTCGCCCGTCCCAAGGTGGACGCCGCCCGCAATCTGCACGAACTCACCGGCGGACTCTCGGCGTTCGTCCTCTTCTCCTCGATCGCCGGCACGATCGGCAGCGCGGGTCAGGGCAACTACGCCGCCGCCAACGCCTACCTCGACGCCCTCGCCGAGCAGCGTCGCGCCGACGGCCTGCCGGCCACCGCCATCGCCTGGGGCCCGTGGGCCCAGGGTGGCATGGCCGCCGACGAGGCACTGGCCGAACGCCTGCGCCGAGGCGGAATGCGGGCCATGGCACCGGAGTTGGGCCTCGCCTTCCTGCAGCGCGCGCTCTCCGTCGAGGACACCACGGTGGTCGCCGCCGACCTGGTCTGGGAGAGCTTCGCTCCGTCCTTCGTCGCCGCTCGTCCCAGCCGTCTCCTCGAGGGCCTGCCCGAGGCCCGTCAGGCGATCGAGCAAGCCGCCCCCGCCTCCGCCGCCGACGGGGCCACCGCCCTGGCGCAGCGCCTGGCCGGCCTGCCCGAGGCCGAGCGGGATCGCGTGCTGCTCGACGTGGTGCGCGGCAACGTGGCCGCCGTGCTGGGTTACGGCGATCCGGAGTCCGTCGAGGTCGGCAAGGCGTTCCGGGAGCTCGGCTTCGACTCGTTGACCGCCGTCGAGTTCCGCAACCTCCTGGCCACGGCGACCGGCCTGGCACTGCCCGCCACGCTGGTCTTCGACTACCCGACCACGGCCGCGCTGGCCGAGCACCTGCGCTCGGAGCTGCTCGGCGAGGCGTTGCCCGCCCTGGCCGCCGCCGCGTCGACCGCCGCCGACGACGAGCCGATCGCCATCGTCGCGATGAGCTGCCGTTTCCCCGGCGGGGTCGGTACGCCCGAGGAGCTGTGGCAGCTGCTCACCTCCGGCGCCGACGCGATCTCCGGTTTCCCGACCGACCGCGGCTGGGACCTGGAGACTCTGCTCAACGCCGGTGCCGATGGGGCGCATTCGTCCCACACGGGTCACGGTGGCTTCCTCCACGACGTCGCCGAGTTCGACCCGACCTTCTTCGGGATCTCGCCGCGCGAGGCGCTGGCGATGGACCCGCAGCAGCGGCTGCTGCTGGAGACCTCCTGGGAGGCGATCGAGCGGGCCGGCATCGACCCGACCACCCTGCGCGGCAGCCGGACCGGTGTCTACGTCGGTACCAACGGCCAGGACTACCTCCAGCTGGCGATGGACACCGCCGACGACCTCGCCGGCTACCTCAGCACCGGCAACGCGGCGAGCGTGGTTTCCGGTCGGCTCTCCTACACCTTCGGGCTGGAGGGACCGGCGCTCTCCGTCGACACCGCGTGCTCGTCCTCGCTGGTCGCCCTGCACCTGGCCGTGCAGGCGCTGCGCAGCGGCGAGTGCACGATGGCGCTCGCGGGCGGTGCGACGGTGATGTCCTCGCCGGGTGCGTTCGTGGAGTTCAGCCGCCAGCGCGGGCTCGCCACCGACGGCCGCTGCAAGGCCTTCGCGGCGGCGGCGGACGGCACGGGCTGGGGCGAGGGTGTCGGCATGCTGCTCGTCGAGCGGCTCTCCGACGCCGAGCGCAACGGACATCCGGTGCTGGCACTGGTCCGGGGCTCGGCGCTCAACCAGGACGGTGCGAGCAACGGTCTGACCGCTCCCAACGGTCCCTCCCAGCAGCGGGTCATCCGGCAGGCGCTGGTGAACGCGGGTCTGACGGCCGGTGAGGTCGACGCGGTCGAGGCGCACGGCACCGGGACGACCCTCGGTGACCCGATCGAGGCGCAGGCGCTGCTCGCCACCTACGGTCAGGACCGCGAACACCCGCTGTGGCTGGGCTCGATCAAGTCCAACATCGGGCACACCCAGGCCGCCGCCGGTGTCGCGGGGATCATCAAGATGGTGCTGGCGATGCGGCACGGCGTGCTGCCGCAGAGCCTGCACATCGACGAGCCGACCCCGCACGTGGACTGGTCGGCGGGCGCGGTCGCGCTCCTCGCCGAGAACCAGCCGTGGCCCGAGACCGGCCACCCGCGCCGGGCCGGGGTGTCGTCCTTCGGCATGAGCGGTACCAACGCGCACGTCGTGCTGGAGCAGGCTCCCGTCACCGTGGACGAGCCGGCGCCGGCCGGGACCGCTGTGCTGCCGCTGGTGGTGTCGGCGAAGAGTGAGGCGGCGTTGCGCGGGCAGGCGGCGCGGTTGCTGGCCTTCCTGGGCGATCGACCCGAGCTCGAACTGTCCGATGTGGGTCGCGCGTTGGTGGTGTCGCGGTCGGTGTTCGAGCATCGTGCGGTGGTGGTCGCGGGTGACCGTGA
>NZ_JBVHLF010000086.1:0-28355 GCF_055559155.1 Kitasatospora sp. NPDC024654 | reverse complement strand
CTGATCAACCTCGGCCTCACCCACACCGGCCGCACCTGGACCCTCGCTCCCGCCGCCGCATAACGGTGGAGGGGCACCCCCACCCGGGACACCCCTCCACCAACAAGATCTTCAGGAGACTTCTAGGAGGTGGGGGCCGTCCGCCTGAGGCCGCCAGGCTCGGCGCCCCGAGTGGCCTCGACTCCCGTTAGGTGATGACGTTCCGTGAGGAGAAGCCAGCCTGACCCACGAGGTGCTGGTTACCAGCTACAAGATGCTCTCGTCTGGTGACCACACTGATCTGATTTCGTGTACGGTCGCTGCGGTCGCCCTTCTCTATGGTGCTGAAGTGGCGCAGAGGTTCAGAGTGTCGTGTGCGCGGTCGCAGGCGAAGTGGGAGGGCCGGCGTTTTGGGCATGGAGCTGATCGGCGGACGGTTCCGGCTGATGGGGCCCATCGGCTCCGGCAACATGGGCGAGGTCCACAAGGCTCAGGATCTCAGTGCAACTGACGGATCGCCGGAACGCGTGGTCGCCGTCAAGACCATTCTCCGTCGCCGCTCCGGAGCCTCCATCGACACTGCTGCCGATGCCAAGGCGGTCGAACGCTTCGCCCGTGAAGTGCGTATCATGCGGCGCCTCGACCACCCCCACCTCACCCGGCTCGTCGACGGGGGCGTGGATCCGGCTCTGGGGCTGCCCTACCTGGCCATGGAGTACCTGGACGGCGAGACGCTGCGCAACCTGATCGAGGAGGAGCGTCAACTCCCCGTCGTCTGGGTTGCTGCGATCGGCGCTCAGATCGCCGACGGACTGTCCGCCGCTCATGCCGCCGGTATCGTCCACCGGGACCTCAAGCCCGCGAACGTGATGCTGACCAGGGGCGGCACCGTCAAGGTCCTGGACTTCGGCATGGGCCGGATCGTCGACGATCCCGGGGACGCCCGTCTCACCAGTACCGGCGTCGCGGTCGGCACCGCCCGTTACATGGCCCCCGAGCAGTGCAAGGCGGAGCAGGTCGCCCAGGCCGCCGACCTCTACGCGCTGGGCTGCCTGCTCTTCGAGATGCTCACCGGCGTCGCGCCGTTCGTGGGCGAGGCAGCCTACGAGTTGATGCGCAAGCACATCGAGGAGTCACCCACGCCGGTGGCCCTGATCCGGCAGGATGTCCCGGTCGAGCTGGCCCGCCTGATCGATCGTCTGCTCGCCAAAGACCCGGCCGGCCGTCCCGCCGACGCCGTCGCTGTCCGCGACGCCCTTCTTCCGCTGGTCGGCCAGGACGGGGACGACCGGCAGATCATCTCCTGGAGCGCCTTCGACCCGGTCCGTCCGCTGCGCACCCCGAAGGCCGCCGGCGTCGGGGCACCCGTCGACGACAGCAAGCCCAGCCGTCCTGCCACCAGCACGGGCATGGACGTCTTCGGTGTCCACCGCAGGCTGCTCGACGACTACCGGGACTTCACCGAGGGCGGCACCGTCATCCGCGACGATCGCATCGCCGCCTTCGTCGAGGACGATCTGAACGCCAAGTCGCAATGGCCCGACCCGTGGCTGTCGTTGAACCCCTTCTTCGCCGGCGGCGGCACCGTGCTGGAGCTCGTCGGCCAGGGAGTGCTGCACGAGGAGTGCGCACGCATCTTCCAGGCGAAGAAGACCGAGGGCGGCAGGGTCTGCGACGGCCGCCCGCTGACCCTCCACCAGCACCAGCGGGAGGCGGTCGAGGCGGCCCAGTCCGGTGCCTCGTACGTGCTGACCACCGGCACCGGCTCCGGTAAGTCGCTCTCCTACATCGTGCCGATCGTCGACCGGGTCCTGAAGGCCCGGCAGGCGGAGGGCCCGCGGTCACGGAGGCGGGTGCGGGCGATCATCGTCTACCCGATGAACGCCCTCGCCAACAGCCAGCTGCAGGAACTGGGGAAGTACCTGCGCGACGGCTATGGTGAGGGTCGCGAACCCGTCACCTTCGCCCGCTACACCGGCCAGGAGGACGACGCCCGCCGCAAGGAGATCCGCGACAACCCGCCGGACATCCTGCTCACCAACTACGTGATGCTGGAGCTGATGCTCACGCGGCCCGACGACCGTCGGAGCCTGATCACCATGGCCAAGGGCCTCGAGTACCTGGTCTTCGACGAACTGCACACCTACCGCGGCCGCCAGGGCGCGGACGTGGCCCTGCTCATCCGCCGGGTCCGCGAGGCATGCGAGGCCGCGGACGGACTCCAGTGCGTGGGTACCTCCGCGACCATGTCCACGGAGGGCACGCTGGAGGACCAGAAGAAGACCGTGGCGAACGTGGCCTCCACGCTCTTCGGCACCAGGGTCCAGCCCGAGCACGTCATCGGTGAGACCCTGGTCCGCGCCACCGGGGAGGCACCGACGACGGTTCCCGCCGAGCGCCTGAGGGCCCCGGCCGCGCCGCGTGGTTACGACGGCCTGGTGCGGGACCCGCTGGCCCGCTGGATCGAGACCCGCTTCGGCCTCGCCACCGACCAGGCCACCGGCCGGCTGGTCCGTCAGAAGCCGGCCAAGATCGAGGAGGCCGCCGAAGAGCTGGCCGAACAGAGCGGCGTGCCGGCCGGCGAGTGCGTCGCGGCGATCCAGGCCACCCTGGAGGCCGGCTCGCAGGCCCGCCACCCGGTCACCGAGCGCCCGCTCTTCGCCTTCCGGCTGCACCAGTTCCTCTCCAAGGGCGACACCGTCTACGTCACCCTGGAGGACAAGCTCTCCCGCCACCTGACCCGCGCCTACCAGCTGGAGCAGCCGGGCTCCGGCGGGAAGTTGCTGATGCCGCTGGCATTCTGCCGGGAGTGCGGCCAGGAGTACCTGACGGTCTGGCGCACCGAGAAGGACGGGCAGATCCGCTACGAGGCCCGTCGCGACACCTCGGCCACGGGCGGCCGGCAGGGCGACGGCTACCTCTACATCGACCACGACCGCCCCTGGCCGGCCAACCCCGAGGCCGCGATCGCGGACCGCCGCCTTCCCGAGTCCTGGCTGGAGATCGACGACCGCGGCCAGGAGGTCGTCCGCAAGTCGCACCGCGACCGGGTGCCGCACGCCGTCACCGTCGACCCGTACGGCACCGAGGGCTACGGCGAGCTCCAGGCGGCGTTCATCCCGTCCCCGTTCCTGTTCTGCCCGCACTGCGGGGTGGCCTACGAGCAGACCCGCGGAAAGGACTTCGCCAAGCTGGCCACCCTTGACCAGGAGGGGCGCTCCTCGGCGACCTCGCTGATCTCCGCCTCGGTGGTCCGCTCGCTGAAGTCGGTGCCGGCGGAGGCTCTGGACAAGGAGGCGCGCAAGCTCCTCACCTTCGTCGACAACCGCCAGGACGCCTCGCTCCAGGCCGGCCACTTCAACGACTTCGTCCAGATCACCCAACTGCGCGGCGCCCTCTACCGGGCGGCCCTGGACGCGGGCGAGGAGGGCGTCCGCCACGAGGAGCTGGCCGCCGCGGTCACCGGCGCCCTGGCGCTGGACCCGCTCGACTACACCGGTGTGGCCGACCAGGCGCCGTCCATCGTCCGCAACGCGGCCAAGACGCTGCGTGACGTCATCGCCTTCCGGCTCTACCTGGACCTGGAACGCGGCTGGCGGATCACCATGCCGAACCTGGAGCAGACGGGCCTGTTGGAGATCGACTACGAGGACCTCTCCTGGGTCGCCGGCCGCCAGGACCGCTGGGAGGGCACCCACCGGGCACTGCGCGACGCCGACCCGGTGCTGCGGGCGGAGATCACCAGGGCGCTGCTCGACGAGATGCGGCGCTCCCTCGCCATCGACGTCCAGTACTTCCGGGACGACTTCGACTCGCTCCAGCGTGCCAGCGAGGAGCGCCTCATCGACCCGTGGGTGCTGACGAAGACCGACAGCCCCAAGGTCGGTACCGCCTACCCGCAGTCCTCCGGGCGGGGGATGGACCGCTCCGGGCTGTTCCTCTCGGCGCGCGGCAAGTACGGCAAGTACCTGTGCCGCACGGACAGGGCCTTCCGCGAGCTTGACAAGGGCGATCTCCAGCTCGTCATCGAGGAGTTGCTCAAGGTCCTGGCCGGGGCGGGGCTGGTCAAGGAGGTCATCGAGGCGCCGCAGCGCGCCGGCCGCTACCGGCACTCCTCCGGGCCGGCCGTGACCGGCTACCGGGTTGCCGCCCAGTCCCTGATCTGGCGCGCCGGCAAGGGCGAACACGGCGCCCACGACCCGCTCACCCGCACCTACGCCAGCGGCGACGGCCCCCGGGTCAACACCTTCTTCCGCGACCTCTACCGGAACGCGGCCGGCGCGCTGGCCGGCCTGTTCGCCCGCGAGCACACCGCCCAGGTCGACCCGGACGAGCGGGAGAGGCGTGAGGAAGCGTTCCGCAAGGCCGAGTTGAAGCTGCTGTACTGCTCACCGACGATGGAGCTGGGCGTCGACATCTCCTCGCTCAACGCCGTCATGATGCGCAACGTGCCGCCGACGCCCGCCAACTACGCCCAGCGCTCCGGCCGCGCCGGCCGCAGCGGCCAGCCGGCACTGGTCACCACGTACTGCGCGACCGGCAACAGCCATGACCAGTACTACTTCCGCCGCTCCGAGCGCATGGTCGCCGGCGCCGTCGCGCCCCCGCGCCTCGACCTCGCCAATGAGGACCTGGTCCTCTCCCACGTCCAGGGCATCTGGCTGGCCGAGGCCGGGCTCAAGCTCGGCCGTGCCATCCCGGCCGTGCTCGACGTCTCCTACCCGGAGACCGGCGACCGTCCCGATCCCGCCCTGGACCTGCTTCCTGACATCCACGCCGCCTCACGGGACGTCCACGCCCAGGACCGGACCATCGCCGCCGCCTACCGGGTGCTGGGCCCGCTGGTGCCCGAGTTCGCCAACACCACCTGGTGGGACGAGCGGTGGATCGAGGACCGGGTGCGCACCGTGTCCGAGCGGTTCGACCGCGCCTTCGACCGCTGGCGCGACCTGTTCCGCGCCGCCCTCGACGACCAGTACGTGCAGAACAAGCGGGTCCTGGACCACAGCCTCACCGAGGGCGACCGCAGGCGTGCGGTGGGCCGCCGGCGGGAGGCCGAGACCCAGCTCAACCTGCTCAAGAACGAGAGCGCGGAGAACAAGTCGGTGCTCTCCGACTTCAACCCCTACCGCTACCTCGCCTCCGAGGGTTTCCTGCCCGGCTACTCCTTCCCGCGGCTGCCGCTCGCCGCCTACATCCCGATGGCCGGCCGCCGCCAGGGCGAGGGCGACTACCTCCAGCGCCCCCGCTTCCTCGCGATCCGGGAGTTCGGCCCCGGCGCGCTGATCTACCACGAGGGCGCCCGCTACCAGGTCACCCGCATCCAGCTGCCGCCGGACGCCTCCGGCGAGGTGACCACCAGCGAGGCCCGCCGCTGCGAGCACTGCGGCTACCACCACGACCCGCGCGACCGCGACGACCGCTGCCGGATGTGCGACGAGCCGCTGGGCGCCGCCACGCACGGCCTGCTCCAGCTGCACACCGTCTACACCCAGCGCCGCGAGCGGATCTCCTCCGACGAGGAGGAGCGGCGCAGGGCCGGGTTCAAGCTGGAGACCTCCTACGCCTTCCAGATCCACGGCACCCGCAAGGGCCGCCAGGACGCCACCGTCGCGGACACCGCCGGCCGGCTGGCCCAGCTGGCCTACGGCGACTCGGCGACCGTCCGGATCACCAACGTGGGCCGGCTGCGCGCCAAGAAGGACGACCCGGCCGGCTACTGGCTCGACCCGGGAGACGGCCGCTGGATGAACGACCGCGACGCCGCCGACGCCTCCGGCGACTCCGGCGAGCTGCCCGTGGTCGACGCCGACGGCAACGAGAAGCGCCGCAAGAAGCGGGTCATCCCCTACGTGCAGGACAGCCGCAACATCCTCGTCCTCACCCTCGCCGAGCCGCTGCCCGAGCCGATCGCGCTCTCCCTGATGTACGCGCTCGAGCGCGGCATCGAGGCCGCCTTCGAGCTGGAGGACTCCGAGCTCACCGGCGAACTCCTCCCACCGAACGACGGCCCGCGCGACCGCTTCCTGTTCATGGAGGCGGCCGAGGGCGGCGCGGGCGTGCTGCGCCGCCTCCAGTCCGAGCCGGACGCGCTCGCCAAGGCCGCCCGCCAGGCGCTGGCGATCTGCCACTTCGACGAGCAGGGCAACGACCTGGGTGGCCCGCACCAAGACCGGCCGTGCGAACGCGGCTGCTACGAATGCCTGCTGACCTACGGCAACCAGCTCAACCACGCCCTCATCGACCGGCGCACGGTCCGTGTGCTGCTGCTGCGGCTCGCCTCCGCGACGGCCGAGCGCGAGGCACGCGGCGAGTCCCGCTCGGAGCAGTTCCGCCGGCTGCTCGCCGCCCAGGACGAGCAGGAGGCTGCCGCGAGCGCGCAGCCTGCCGGAGCTCCGGCGGCCGAGCCGACGGACACGCCGCTGGAGCGTGATTTCGTCAGCTGGCTCAAGGAACGCGGGCTGCGGCTGCCTGACGCGGTGCGGACGCTGGTCACCGAGGCCAACGCGATGCCCGACTACGTCTACCGGATGTCCGGGGTCAAGCTCGCCGTCTTCGTCGACGATTCCGCCACCGAGCCGACCGCCCTGCGCGACGAGGACGCCCACGAGCGGC
The DNA here is from genome assembly GCF_055559155.1 of Kitasatospora sp. NPDC024654. Lineage (NCBI taxonomy): Bacteria > Bacillati > Actinomycetota > Actinomycetes > Kitasatosporales > Streptomycetaceae > Kitasatospora > Kitasatospora sp. NPDC024654. The sequence goes on along the minus strand of NZ_JBVHLF010000086.1, from coordinate 21,761 downwards.
TGCTCGACGCGAACTGGGACGTCCTGCGCTTCCCGCAGGACGGCGACTGGGACGCCCTCGTGGCGCCGCACGCCCGCTACTTCGGCACCGCACACCCCACCGCCTGAGCAGGGACACCACGGGCCGGCCGATCTGACGGTCGCCGGCCCGACGAACGACTCCACGAGGACTGACGCTTCTGATGACGCTCACCTACTCCGCCGGCTCCCTGGTGACCGCCCGTGGCCGCGAATGGGTCGTGCTGCCCGAGAGCGAGGCCGACATGCTGGTGCTGCGGCCCCTCGGCGGTTCCGACGACGACATCGCCGCCGTGTTCCCCGCCTTCGAGGAGGTCAGGGGAGCCGAGTTCGCCGCCCCCTCGCCCACCGACCTGGGCGACCAGCGCGCCGCCGGCCTGCTGCGCTCGGCCCTGCGGATCGGCTTCCGCTCCGGCGCCGGCCCGTTCCGCTCGCTTGCCGGGATCGCCGTTGAGCCGCGGGCCTACCAGCTGGTCCCACTGCTGATGGCGCTGCGTCAGAAGACCGTCCGCATGCTGATCTCCGACGACGTCGGCATCGGCAAGACGGTCGAGGCGGGACTGATCGCCAGTGAACTCCTGGCCCAGGGCGAGGCGAAGGGCCTGGCGGTGCTCTGCTCGCCGGCACTGGCGGAGCAGTGGCAGGAGGAGCTGCGCACCAAGTTCGGCCTGGACGCCGAACTCGTCCTCGCCTCGACGGTCTCCCGGCTGGAGCGCGGCCTGGACCTCGGCCAGTCGCTCTTCGACCGCCACCCGAACGTCGTGGTCTCCACGGACTTCATCAAGTCGCCGCGCCACCGCGACGACTTCCTGCGCCACTGCCCCGACCTGGTGATCGTCGACGAGGCGCACACCTGTGTGGCCGCCGACGACACCGGCGGCGCCGCCAGGGCGTCGCAGAACCAGCTGCGGTACGAGCTGCTGCGCCGCGTCGCCGAGGCCGCCGAGCGGCACCTGCTGCTGGTCACCGCCACCCCGCACAGCGGCAAGGAGTCCGCGTTCCGCAAGCTGCTCGGCCTGGTGCGGCCCGAACTGGCCACCGTGGACCTGGACTCCGAGGCGGGCCGAGTGCTGCTCGCCCAGCACTTCGTGCAGCGCAAGCGCGCCGACGTCCGCCAGTACCTCACCCGAGAGGACGGCCTGACCGACGACAGCCTCGCCGAGCGGACCGCGTTCCCCTCGGACCGCTACTTCAAGGACGAGACCTACCGGCTATCCCCGGCCTACCGCGAACTGCTGGACGACGCCATCGCGTACGCGAGCGATCGCGTCGAGGCCGCCGGCTCCCAGGGCAAGCGGGAAGCCCGGATCGCCTGGTGGTCCGCGATCGCCCTGCTGCGCTCGCTGGTCTCCTCACCGCGCGCCGCCGCCCAGACGCTGACCACCCGCTCGGCCGCCGCGGTCGCCGCCAGCGCCGAGGAGGCCGACCGGCTCGGCGCGCCGCTCACCAGCGACTCGGCCGACAGCGACGTCCTGGAGGGCATGGACGTGGCCCCGGGCGCGGAGACGGACGGCGCCGGCGCCCGCCTGGCCGCACTGGCCGAGCGTGCCACGGCACTCGAGGGCCCGCAGGAGGACCGCAAGCTCAAGGAGCTCACCAAGCACCTCAAGGCGCTGCTCGCCGACGGCTACAACCCGATCGTGTTCTGCCGCTACATCCCGACCGCGGAGTACCTGGCCGAGCAACTGGCGGGCAAGCTCGGCGCCCGGACGAAGACCGCCGCCGTCACCGGCACGCTCTCCCCGCAGCAGCGCATCGAGCGGATCGAACAGCTCGCCGAGGAGGCCGGCGGCGACAAGGCCGCCCGCCGGGTGCTGATCGCGACCGACTGCCTGTCGGAAGGCGTCAACCTGCAGCACCACTTCGACGCCGTCGTGCACTACGACCTCGCCTGGAACCCGACCCGCCACGACCAGCGCGAGGGCCGGGTCGACCGCTACGGCCAGCAGCGGGACGAGGTCCGGGTCATCACGCTGTACGGCGCCGACAACGGCATCGACGGGAAGGTGCTGGAGGTGCTCATCGCCAAGCACCGGCAGATCCGCAAGGACCTCGGCATCTCCGTCTCGGTACCCGACGAGACCTCCTCCGGGGTGACCGACGCGATCGTCGAGTGGGTGCTGCTGCGGGGGCGGGAGGGCCAGCAGGAGGGCCTGTTCGCGGTCGACGACCTGGTGGACGCCAAGGCCGCCCAGCTGGAGCAGGACTGGAACTCCGCCGCCGAGCGTGAGACCGCCTCCCGCTCCCGGTTCGCCCAGCGCTCCATCCACCCGGAGGAGGTGGCCCGGGAGGTCGCGGCGATCCGCGACACGCTGGGCAGCGCGGGGGAGGTCCGCACCTTCGTCCGGGACTCCCTACAGGCCCTCGGCGCCGTGCTGCGCGGCGGAACCGCCGACGCCGGGGACTTCACCGCCGAGGTCTCCGGCACCCCGGCCGGCCTGCGCGACGCGCTCGCCCCGGTGGTCGGTGGCGAGGCCGTCGAGACGGGAAAGCCGATACCCTTCCGCGCCGACCCGGCGGTGGCGCGGGGCGAGGCCGCCCTGGTGCGGACCGACCCGGTCGTCGGCGCCCTCGCGGCCCACGTGCTCAACGCGGCGCTGGACACGCAGGCCGAGGGCAGCCGCCCGGCGCGGCGGTGCGGCGTCGTCACGACGGACGCCGTCCAGTCCCGGACCACCCTGCTGCTGGTCCGCTACCGCTTCCACCTCACGCTGCCCTCCCGCACCGGAGACAAGCAGCTCGTGGCGGAGGACGCCCGCCTGCTGGCCTTCCAGGGCGCGCCGAAGAGCGCCGTCTGGCTGTCCCAGGAGGAAGCCGTCGCGCTGCTCGGCGCCCAGGCGTCCGAGAACACCGACCCGTACTTCGGCGAGCGGACCATGAGCCGCATCCTCGGCCAACTCGGATCGGTAGAGAGGTACTTGGCCGAGTACGGCGACGGGCTGGCCGCCGAGCTCGACGCCTCGCACCGCCGGGTCCGCACCGCCTCCGGCGAGATCATCCGCGGCCTGCGGGTGACGGCCCAGCAGCCCGCCGACATCCTCGGCGCCTACGTCTACCTGCCCGCGACCGCGTCGACCGGAGAGGCCGCCTGATGTCCGCCACCGCCCGCAACCAGGTCTTCTCCGCCGTCCACACCATCGGCGGCCTGATCCCCGCCGACATGCTGGTGCGCATCGCCGACGGCAAGGACGTCCCCGGCGCCAAGCCCGCCGACTACGGCGTCATCGGCTCGCGGTCCGTCCGCGACGACGCCGAACGCCACTGGGACTACCTCAAGGCGGTGTGGCGCGAGCTGCGCGCCCGGCTGCCCGAGGACGAGCAGACCGGTGCGCCCGCCGCCGACCCGACCGGGCTCGCGGTCGCCCAGTGGCTGGAGCCGTTGTTCGCGGAGCTGGGCTTCGGCCGGCTGACGGCGCTGGGGGCGACCGGCATACCGGTGGCGGGGGACGCGGAGAAGGTGTTCCCGATCAGCCACCGCTGGCGGCACGTGCCGATCCACATGACCCGGTGGAACGCGGAGCTGGACAAGCGCCCGGGCGGCGCGGGCACCGTCCCGCCGCAGTCCATGGTCCAGGAGAGCCTGAACCGGACCGAGGCGCACCTGTGGGGCGTGCTCACCAACGGCCGCCAGCTGCGCCTGCTGCGCGACTCCAGCGCGCTGGCGACGGCGTCGTACGTCGAGTTCGACCTGGAGGCGATCTTCGACGGCGAGCTGTTCAGCGAGTTCGTGCTGCTGTACCGGCTGCTGCACGTGTCGCGGTTCGACGTGGGGGAGGACGCGGCGGCTTCGGCGTGCTGGCTGGAGAAGTGGCGGAGTGAGGCCATCAGTTCCGGCACTCGCGCTTTGGAGCAGCTGCGCAAGGGTGTGCAGAATGCCATCACGACGTTGGGGACGGGCTTCCTGCGCCATCCTGACAACGGCTCACTGCGCGCCGACCTGAACGTGGAGACGTACCACTACGCGCTGCTGAGGCTGGTGTACCGGCTGCTCTTCCTCTTCGTGGCCGAGGACCGCGAGGCGTTGCTGCTGCCGACCGCCTCCGAGCAGGCCAAGGAGCGTTACGCCAGGTACTTCTCGTCCGCACGGCTCCGCCGCCAGGCGCAACGGCGGCGAGGGACCGCGCACGGCGACCTGTACCAGGCGCTGCGGATCGTGCTGACGGCCCTCGGTGACGAGGACGGGCGTCCGGAGCTGGGGCTGCCGGGGCTCGGTGGCATCTTCGACGACGTTGAGGCCGACAGGCTTCTGCACGGACTGTCCCTGTCGAACGAGGCGCTGCTCAGCGCCGTTCGCGAGCTGTCGATCGTCCGCGATGTCGCCACCAAGCGGAACAGGGTCGTGGACTACCGCCACCTGGATGCGGAAGAGCTCGGCTCGATCTACGAGTCGCTGTTGGAGCTGGTCCCCAAGCACAGCGCCGCCGACCGCACGTTTGCGTTGGTCGAGCTGGCCGGCAACGCCCGCAAGACGACCGGGTCGTACTACACCCCGACCTCGCTCATCGACTGCCTGCTCGACTCGACTCTCGAACCGGTCATCGACGACGCCGTCAAGCGCGGCGAGATCCGCGCTGCGCACTCCGGTCAACCCAGTGCGCGCGACGCCATCGTGGAGGAGTTGCTGTCCCTGACGGTCTGTGACCCGGCGTGCGGCTCCGGCCACTTCCTGGTCGCGGCGTCGCGCCGCATAGCCAAGCGCGTGGCCGCCGTGCGGGAGCAGAACCCCGAGCCGACGCTGGACGCCGTGCGCCACGCCCTGCACGAGGTCGTCGCCCGGTGCATCTACGGTGTGGACCTCAACCCGATGGCGGTCGAACTCGCCAAGGTGTCGCTGTGGTTGGAGGCCCTGGAGCCGGGCAAGCCGCTGGGCTTCCTCGACGCCCACATCAAACACGGGAATGGGCTCATCGGTGCCACCCCGGCTCTCCTCGCAGGCGGCATTCCGGATGACGCGTTCAAAGCCGTCGAGGGCGATGACACGAAGATTGCTGCCAGCCTGATGAGGCGAAACGCCGCCGAGCGTTCAGGTCAGAGTGGTCTCTTCGACCTCGACACCGGCGTCAAGGTTGCCAACTCCACCTTCGCCTCCGGTTTGCGCCACATCATCGCCGCTTCGGCCGAAACCCTCAAGGACGTTCACCTTCAGTCCTCCGCCTTCCGCGCCTGGGAGCAGGACCCGGCTTACCTCCATGCCCTCCACGTCGCCGACGCCTGGTGTGCCGCCTTTGTCTGGCAGAAGACGGCCGATGCCCCACCCACAGTGACGGAGGAGGTCTACCGCGGCCTACAGGCCCCCGAGGGCGCCGGCGCGACGACGGCCACCAACGACGAGATCATCCGGCTCGCCTCGCGGTATCGCTTCTTCCACTGGCACTTGGAGTTCCCCGAGATCCTCAGCGTTCCGGAGGATGGCGTTGGAGTAGACCCGACGACTGGCTGGGCCGGTGGATTCTCCTGCGTGGTCGGCAATCCGCCGTGGGACAAGGTCGACTTCGAGGACAAGAAGTACTTCAGCATCGTCGAACCGTCCATCGCCGAGATCTCGGGAACGGCGCGGCGCACCCGCATCGCGGAGTGGGCGGAGGAGAACCCGGAGGAGGGCGAGCGATACCGTGCCGAACGCCGCAAGGTAAAGTCCACGTTCCTGTTCGCGGGCAGCTCCGGGGCGTTCCCGCTGTGCGGAAAGGGCCTCACGGTCAAGGGCGTCAACTCGCTTCAGACGGATCAACTGTTCGCCGAGCGCTTCGCGACCATCGTTGCCGCTGACGGGCGCTTCGGGTGCGTCATCCCGACAGCCATCGCGACGGGTGCGGGAGCGCAGCATCTCTTCAACGACTTCACCCAGTGCGGTGCCATCGCATCCCTATACGACTTCGAGAACCGCAAGCCGCTCTTCGATGGCGTGCACTCAAGTTACAAGTTCTGCTTGCTCTCTCTGACTGGCCGGGGTCTGCGAGAACCTGCGGCGAGGTTCGCGTTCTTCCTGGAGGACACCACTGACCTTGATGACGCTGACCGTGTCTTCAAGCTCAGCGCTGAAGAGATCGCGCTCATCAACCCCAACACCGGCACGCTCCCCATCTTCCGTAGCCGCCGCGACGCTGACCTTACTACGGCGATCTACCGCCGGATCCCGGTCCTGTGGAACGAGACCGAGAAGACCGGCAATCCCTGGAGTATCAGCTTCAAGAATCTCTTTAACATGACCGACGACTCGGACCTCTTCCGCGGGCGTGATGTACTGGAGGAGCAGGGCTGGGAACTTCAAGGGAATGTCTTTGTACGGAATGGAAAGCGGATGCTGCCGCTGTACGAAGCGAAGATGGTCGACTTCTTCAATCACCGTGCTGCTGATGTAGTGAAGAGCGCGACAGCGGTCACTCGACAGAACCAGCCGCGCTATCTGACCCAAGAGGATCTCGAGGATCCGGGGCGGCTTGCCTTGCCTCTTAACTGGATTGCCGAGAGCGGACTGATCGAGAGTCGCAGAAGTGGCAAGGAAGTCGAGGTGCCGGGCGTCGCCCTCCGTCTGGAGGCTGCGGGATGGGAGCGGGACTGGCTCTGTGGTTGGTGTGATGTCACGGCGTCTACGAATGAGCGTACAGCCATACCTGCGTTCATCCCGCGTGCGGCAGTTGGACACAAGTTTCCTCTGATGTTGGTGAATGCCGAACCCAGGCTTATCGCTGTACTAATTGCGACTCAGAGCTCTCTGGTCTTCGACTTTGTCAGCCGGCAGAAGATCGGGGGAATGAGCATGGGTCTTTTCGTTTGGAAGCAGCTCCCTGTTCCTGCTCCGGCGACTCTGGAACCCCATGTCGCGTTCATCGCCCCGCGAGTCCTTGAGCTTGTCTATACGGCCCATGATATGGCTGGTCTTGCGCGCGACCTGGGAGACATGGGACAGCCTTTCCTATGGGACGAGGCCCGCCGTGCTCAGATCCGGGCTGAGCTGGATTCGTACTTTCTCCACCTCTATGGGATCGAAAATGAGGATGCCGAGTATATCCTGGAGACATTTCAATCCGAATCTGGTGGCCTCAAGAATAACGAGATCGGCAAGTACGGCGAGTATCGCACCAGCCGGCTAGTGCTAGCCGAGCATAGTCGTATGGCTGCTGCTGGCGTCAGTCTCATGACACCACTCGTGGATGGGGAGAGCTTTACGTCAGCTCTTACTCCGCCTCCTGGTTGTGGTCCCCGCCATCCAGCAAGCTGAGTGGAAGTGCATGACGGCCCGTCGCCGGACTAGCCGGTGACGAGCCGTTTGCATCAGGCTCACGCGTGCAGAGCTGCGAAGGTGATGAAGTCCTCCCAAGCCTTGGAAGTGAATGAGAGTGCTGGCCCCTGCTCGTCCTTGGAGTCTCGGACGTAAACAGCCCTGGGGCTCACGGCGACCTCTACGCACTCGCCACCCTCATTGCTGCTGTGGCTGCTCTTGAACCAGGCCAATTCAACGAGTTTCTCGGTCTTCATTGCTCTCCCAGGATCTTCTCGATCAGGGTCAAGGACTCCCGTGGCGTGAGGGCCTGGGCCCTGATGCTGCCGTACTGTGCGGCAAGCATACGGACGTCCTCCGTGTCCGTGCTGAGGCGGTTGACCTTCTGTACTTCCAGATACCCCACCTGCGGCCGTCCCTTGGGCGTCAGCAAGATGAACGGCCCGGCCATCCCGGCGTGTTCCGGCCTGTTCGTTGGCATGACCTGAAGCTCCATGCTGCGTAGCTCGCCGAGTCGCATGAGCTGCTGCAACTGTCCCTCGTGGACTGCCCATCCCCCGATCGGTCGGCGGAGCACGGCTTCTTCGATGACACAAGTCACCATCGGCGCGGGCCAGCGAGTCAGGATTTCCTGCCGTGACAGTCGTGCGGCCACCCGTTGCTCGATGGTCTCCTCATCCAGGAGCGGTTTGCGCATCCCGTAGAGCGCGCGGGCATGGCTTTCCGTTTGCAGCAACCCGGGAATCGTGTGGTTGCTGTAGTAGTGGAGTTCTACTGCCTCCCGCTCGAGCCGTGCGTAGTCGCGGAACCACGCCGGGTGCCGCACCCGGGCCCGCGCCTTCGCCCGTGCGACGTCCTCCTTCGCGGCCTTCAACAGCCCGCCCGCGCCCAGCAGGTCATCCGCCGCGTCCAGGAACTCCGGTTGCGGGATGCGCCGACCGCGTTCCAGCGACGAGATCAGGTCCTCGCTGTAGCGCAGCCGTTCAGCCAGCTCCCGCTGAGTCAGGCCGGCGCGCTCCCGCAACAGCTTCACCTGGCGGCCGATCGTGCGGAACAGGTCCGCCGACCCGTCCTCGTCCTCCGGCGGCTCCGGCCGCTGCTCTACCACAGCGTCAGCCTCCGACATCGACACCACCCCGTCCATCGCCTTGCCGACGACCCGTACAGGAAGCGGTCCGTACCGGTACGCGTACGCTGAGTACCGCCTGCCCTGCTGGTCAGAGTACGTCCAGGCGGACACGCTGGGTGATGTGAATGGCGAAATCACCCACCTCATCACGCCCGCAGTCACCCGCAGCTTCACGGCGCTGCTGTCCGCCACCCGCCGCGGTGCACGTCTTGCACGGAGACTGACAGTGGAGCAACTCGCGGACTGGGGCGAGCCCTTCGAGACCGCCGAGCAGATCGTCGCGGAGCTCGCTGCGAACGCCGCCCTGCACGGCCGCCTGCGCGGTCGCAGTTTCCGGCTCACCCTCTCGCTGTACCCCGCTGCCATGCTCCGGATCGCCGTCGCCGACCCCCGCCCGGAATGGCTCCCGGAACCCAAGAGATCCGACGGCGGCGCCGACGCCGAGGCGGAGTCCGGCCGCGGCCTGCTGATCGTGGCGGCCCTCGCCGACCGCTGGGGTGTGGACCTCACCGTCCCGCCCGTGAAGACCGTCTGGGCCGAACTCGACCTCGGCCGCCGATGACCTTGCCCGCCCCGTGGGCGGTACGACGAGCCGTCAGGCGCGAGCCGGATCCCGGTAGTACGCTGCCGCGCTCTGCTCGTACGGCGTAAGCAGCGGCTCCAGCTCCGCCCGCACCAGGTTCGCATCGCCCACCGGCAGCGTCAGCGACGCTCGTCGCATCCGCACGCTCCAGGTTGCCGGGTCTGGGAACGCCGACAGGCGCGGCACCAGGTCCCGCAGGGCGACTCCCGTGCGGAACGGGGCCAGGCCGGAGATCTCCAGCCGGCAGCCCTCGGTGAACGCCCGCTCCGCGAAGTGGACCGGCTCCGGTAGCACGCGGACCGGGCTGGCCACCGAGGCTCGGCCGATGACGCGTCCGAGGTCGCGGGTGGGGTTCCGGAAGCAGCCTCGCGTCGTGTAGAGGAAGATCTCGTCGCCCTCCGTGAGGGACCGAGCCAGTTTCGACCGTCCGGCGGGGAAGGCCATGCGCTGCTCGGTCACCACCCAGCTCAGCGCGGCGCGGTCGCCGATGATCAGCAAGTGCGTGGCGGGCATGCGGACACGATAGTGGCCGTTGGCCGCCGCGCGGTCGAGCGGGTCCAGGCGGATGCGGCTGTTCCGGCTTTCGTGAAGCGGACCTGACGGACCATCACCATGTGCTACCGTCCGACTACAGAAAAGTTTGACCCCGGCGGTGCGCCAACACCCCGGGGCATGGCACAGGAGCTAGCACTCCCATGCACGTTCACTTTATCGCGCCTGCCCGTTACGTGCGGGCATCCCACGACATCATCCGCCACCCGCGCATGAAGGCGACGGCGAAGACCCTCCTCCTCTGGGCCCTCTCGCTCCCGCCCGGCAGTCGGGACACGATCCTGACGATCGGCAGCCGCATGCCCGAGGGCCGCGTGGCCGTGTCCGGCGCGCGCAGCCAGCTGATCGCGGAGGGCTTCCTCCACGTCCGGCGGCACCAGCACCCGACCAAGGGCACCTGGACCACCGACCTCATGGTGACGAGCGTCCCGCTCACCGCGCCGGACGAGATCGCCGCCGCCTGGGCCGCGGCGGCCGCCGACAGCCGTGCCGAGCCAGCGGTCCCCGCTCAGCGCAGGAGCCTGACAGTCGGTCAGCGGGCCACTCGGCAGGTCGGCACTTCCCCCAAGGGGGAGAACACCGAGCGGAACACCTCCCTCCCCGCCCCACCGCAGCCGGCACCCGACGCGGCGGACGCCGAGGCGGCACGGCTGCTGTGCGCACTCACCGTGCCCGACGGCCGCCTGCGGCTCGGCCTGGCCGAGGCACTGACGCTCGCGCCGCTGGTCAGCCAGTGGCTCGCCCTGGATGCCAGCCCACGCCGCCTTCAGGACGCGCTGCTGGCCGATCTGCCCGCCCGGGTGCACGCCCCGGCGGCGTTCCTGCGCAAGCGGCTGGAGCGCAAGATGCCCGCGCCCCCGGCTCCCGTCCCGCCGCCGCGCGCCCGCCACGAGTGCCACCGCTGCCAGGTTCCGGTACCGGCCCCCGGCATCTGCCGCTCCTGCGCCGGGCTCACCCCGGCCACCACCCCTGACCCTGCGGCCGTGGCCCGCAACCGCCGGGGAGCCGCCTACGCCCGCGACCTGCTGCGCGGCGCCCGCAGGCCAGCGCTTGCCGCACGCTGACCGTCGATGGCACGGGAACCAGGCGCTGCCTCAGCGCAGCAGATCCTCGGCTCGCTGCGGGATGCCCCGAACGTGGCGGTCCGCCGCCACCATGGCCCGGAGGAGCCGGTGGCCCTCGGGTGCGGCCACCAGGCCGTCGACCACCGCCGCGCGCATGATGTCCACCGTGTCCCTGACCGTGATGCCCTTCCGGCGGGCGTAGCGGCCGGCCTCGCCGTCATCGGTGACCCATACGGACGTCGTGAACTCCGCGCGCTGCTGGACGACGACCAGGGTTTCCGCCTCGCCCAGGTGCTGGAGCGGGCGCCCGGGGTCGGCGCCGAAGACCGCACGGCGCAGCCGGTCGACCAGCGCGGTCTCCTGGGGCGTGTCGATCTCGATGGGCTCGCCGAGCCACCCGGCCTCCAGCACGCTCCGCAGGCGGGGCAGGTGACGGGCCGACCGCTCGGCCTCGTAGGCCACTGCCTGTGTCCACCGCCCCCGGCTGTCGAGGACCTTCTCCAACAGGGATAACCGATCGACGGCCGCGAAGTTGCACAGCACGGTGTTGTCGGGAAACCACCAGGTACGGCTCATGGTTGGAAGACCGGATCGTCCTTCTCCGCGTCAGCGGTGACGGGAAGCGCGGACGCGTCCGGCTCCAGGATCTCGCGCAGTTGGTCGACGTCCGTCTCCAGGTAGGCGGCGAGTGGACGCAGGGTGGTCTCGTCGGCCTGGTAGCCGGCGTAGAGGCCGGTCGCCGGGCGGAGCGGTAGGCGCTGTGCTTCGGCGGCCGCGATCCGTTGCTGGTGGGTGTCGATGCGGTTGGTGCGCAGGTGGCAGAGCTCGGTGGTCAGGCCGCGCAGACGGTCCCTGGTCGAGCCGGAGATCCACCCGAGGCGGTGCAGGCGTGCGGCGAGCGCGCTGGGGGACACCTGGAACCGGACGACCAGCGACCTGAAGTCCTCCTCGGAGACTTCCCGGCCCGGCGTGGCGCTCTGATCGCCGGCCTCGTCCGCGAGCGCCGCGCGGAGCTCGTCGGTCGGCATGAGGAAGTTGGCGGCGAAGACGTTGGCCCGGACCTCCGTGTAGTCCTTCTGCCTCCCCGGCGACAGGTGGGTTTCGGCCCGCAGGTCCTGGGCGTCGCCTGCCAGGATGTGACCGAGCTCGTGGGCGAGGGTGAAGCGCTGCCGGGTCCACAGCTCGGTGCGGGTGAGCAGGACGAGCCGGAAGCCGTCCGTCCGCCAGGCCACGCCGTCGAGTTCGTCGGGGAGGCGGACCTGGGCCACATCGATCCCGAAGTGCTCTTCCAGCGCTCGGACGAGACCGGTCAGTTCCAGCTCGGCCAGCGAGGCCACGCCGTGCGCGGCCAGCACGTCCAGGGCGTCCCGGGCCAGTGCCTCGCCCTGGTCCACATAGCGTTCGAGGTCTGCTCGTGGCGCGGGGAGCGGGGGGAGGGCGGGCAGGCGATCGAGCAGTTCGAGGACTTCGTAGGCCGTGGTGAACCGTGCGACCTGTGCCTCCAGGGCGGCCAGGTCGGCGACGGGTGCGAGGACGGCTTGACTGCGTGCGGCGATCCGGGGTCGCTTGGGCTCGCGGCCGGTCAGCAGCCAGTCGACGGTGGTGCCCCCTGCCTCCGCGACGCGTGCGAGATCCAGCGAGGTGAAGCGGCGGGTGCCGTTGAGCGACTTGGACAGTTTGTCGGTGGTGAGTCCGATCTGGGTGGCGAACGCGGCCTGGTGGGTTGAGGCTGCGATCATCACCTTGCGTACACGGTCGGCCACAGTCTCGTTCATGAAGCCACCGTACCCCCGTGTTGCGAAAATCGCAACGCGATGGCGCGGCCGGCCGCCACTGGTGATGGGCGCGCCCGACAGGCCCGGCCGGTGTGCTCGGTCGGCCCGTGCGCCGTGTCGGCGCCAGGCTCTACGCTGCCCGGGAGAGCTTCGGCCCAGGGGACGGGAGTGGGGGACAGGTGTCTGACGAGTACCAGGAGTTCTGGCTGCGACTGCCTGGCGGGGAGGGGATCGACCGGGCGCGTGGTGTGCTGCTCGACGCGGTGGGGAACCGAGGGAGCCGCAGGTTCCTGATCCTGGCCGGATCGCCTGCGCGGGAGAAGGTCACGCCTTCCAGCGCGAAGCTCTTCGGCCAGGCCTTCATGCTGCGCGAGGAGCTGCGCGCGAAGGGGGTGCTGCGTCCCTCCACTCGCTGGCCAGGCTGGCTGGAGCTGGTCGAGGACTTCGAGTGCGGTTCGCCGTCGCTGGCCGCCACGCTGCTGAGTGGCGGCCGCCGCAACGGCCTGAAGCGGTGGCGTGCGCAGGACGGCAGGCCGCTCGCGGAGTTCATGACGGGCGCCCGGTCCGGCCCCAGCCGCGCCTGGCTGGTCCGCGGCTCCAACGTCGCCGGGCTCGACCTCGTCCAGCGGCTCTGGCTGCCTGACGGCTGGGTCACTCTCGCTGCTTCCCGGCTTCGACCGGAAGTCGAACAGGAGGCCAGCAAGGACCAGTTGCGCACGTACGTCCAGGAGGACTACGAGTCCACCGCGACCTACAGCCAGAAACTCCAACTGGTCGAGGAACTGCACGCCTTCCTCACCCGGATGAGGCCCGGCGACACCGTGTGCACCATCTCCGGCGGGGCGCTGTACGTGGGGGAGCTGACCGGTGGCGTCGAGCAGACGGTCTCCGAGGACGGGCGGTCCAACCTGCGCCGGCCGGTGGAGTGGCAGACCACCGGCTACCCCTACGACGAGCTGCCCGAGGAGCTCCAGCAGAAGCTGTCCGTGCAGCACGACGTGGCCGACCTCACCGCCGTGCAGGCCCTGCTCGAAGGGCTCGGGCTGAGCGACGAGGAGCTGGCGGACGAGGCCGAGGCCCTACAGCGCGACCCCAGCATCGAGATCCCGGCGGTCACGGCCCGCCGCGAGCTGGCGCTGCCCGAGCCCACGCCGGAACTCGCCGACGAACTGCTGGTCCATGATGTGGCGTGGCTGCGCGAGGTGGCCGAGCTGCTCTGGGACGAGCGCCAGTTGGTGTTCTACGGCCCGCCCGGCACCGGCAAGACCCACCTGGCGCTGAAGCTCGCCGAGTTCCTCGGTGGCGGGCCCGAGCAGGTGAAGCTCGTGCAGTTCCACCCCTCCTACGCGTACGAGGACTTCTTCGAGGGGTTCCGCCCCCAGGAGGACCCGCAGACCCGCGAGGTCGCCTTCCGGCTGACCGCCGGGCCGCTGCGGGAGCTGGCCGACCTCGCCTCCCGCGAGGGGAACCGGCACGTCCCACACTTCCTGATCATCGACGAGATCAACCGCGCGAACCTGGCCAAGGTCTTCGGCGAGCTGTACTTCCTGCTGGAGTACCGCAACCGGTCGGTGCGCCTGACCTACTCGGGCGACGACTTCGCGCTGCCGCCGAACCTGTTCGTGATCGGCACCATGAACACCGCCGACCGGTCCATCGCCCTGGTGGACGCGGCGATGCGTCGCCGTTTCGCCTTCGTTGAGCTGTCACCGCGCACCGAGCCGACCAGCGGGCTGCTGCGCCGCTGGCTCGCGGCCACCGAGCGGGACGGCGAGCCGGCCGATCTGCTGGACGCGCTCAACGAGCGGATCGACGACCCGGACTTCCGGATCGGGCCCTCCTACCTGATGAAGAAGGGTGTGTACCGGCAGGGCGGCCTGGAGCGGACCTGGCGTACCAAGATCCTGCCCCTGCTGGCGGAGCACCACTACGGCGAGGGCGTGGACGTCGATCGGCGGTACGGGCTCGCCGCGCTGCGCGGCGAGGTGGCCCGCCGCGCCGAGCGGTTCGTGCTCCAGCCCGGAGACGTCCGCTGGTCCGACCAGGCGCGGTCGGCCGACGGAGAGCCGGCCGAGTCGTGACCGTCCTCCACCTGGTCGAGCACGCTCGGGCGGTCTCCGTCCCGTTGCCGGAGGCCGCCGGGCGGGCGCTCGCCGCCGCCCGGATCGTCGACGCCGTCCCCGACCCGTACGTGGCGGGGCACTGGAGACTGCGGGCAGGCAGCAAGGTCGGCGCGGTCGCCCTGGACGTGCCCGGCGGTGACCGCGTCACGGTACGGATCACCCCCAAGGTGGCCGTCGGGCGGCTGTTCTTCCTGCTCGGCTACAGCCGCGACCCGCGCGGCTGGCGCGACGGCCGGATCGAGGCCGCCGAGCACGCCGACCTGCTGCCGGCCCTCGCGCACACCCTGGAACGGCAGGTCGACCAGGTGCTGCGGCAGGGACTGCTCCAGGGCTACCGGGCCACCGAGGACTCCGCGCCGGTCGTCCGCGGCCGCATCCGCGAGGCCGAGCAGATCCGCCGCCGCTTCGGCGTGGCGCCGCCGATCGAGATCGCCTACGACGAGTTCACCACCGACATCCCGGAGAACCGCATCCTGCGCGCCGCCGTGGAGCGCGTGCTGCGCCTGCCCGGCATATCCCATGACGTGCGCCGCCACCTGCTGCACCAGCGCGCCCGCCTGGCGGATGCGACCCCACTGGTGCGCGGGCAGGAGCTGCCCGTCTGGCAGCCCAGCCGGCTCAACGCCCGCTATCACTCGGCCCTTCACCTCGCCCGCGCGGTTCTCGACGGGTCCTCGCCCGAGCACGCCGAGGGCGGACTGCCCATCAACGGATTCCTGTTCGACATGAACCGACTCTTCGAGGACTTCCTGACGGTGGGCCTGCGCGAGGCGTTCCGGGGCACGGACCGCACCTGCCGCCTCCAGGACCCGCACCACCTCGACGAGGCCGGCACCATCCGGATGAAGCCGGACCTCGTGCTGTACGGTCCGGACGGCACCCCCGAGGCCGTGGTGGACGCCAAGTACAAGGCCGAGAAGCCCGACGGCTACCCGGACGCCGACCTGTACCAGATGCTCGCCTACTGCACCGCCCTGGGCCTGCCCGAAGGGCATCTGGTCTATGCCAAGGGCAACGGCCCGCACACCGCCCACCGGGTCCGGCACGCCGGGATCGTGATCCACCAGCACGCCCTCGACCTCGACCGGCCGCCGGCGCTGCTGCTGTCCGAAGTCCGCGCGCTGGCACGAGTATTGGCAGCACGTCAGCACGTATGATCACCTGCGGAGCGTCCATCCGGGGCAGGGAGTCTGACAGGTGCCGCAGCTCGCGTTCGCGAACAGCTTCTGGGACAGCTACGACGTGCTCGAAAAGCCCGTCAAGGCCGGTGTGCGCAAGGCGATGCAGAAGTTCCAGCGGCTCACCGTGGCCGGACTGCACGCGGACAAGGGCCTGCATCTGGAGTCCGTGGACAAGGCCCGCGATCCGCGGTTGCGGACGATCCGGATCAACGACTTCTGGCGCGGGGTCGTGCTCGCTCCTGACGACGGCAGCGACGTCTTCCTGCTGGTCAACGTCGTGCCGCACGACGACGCCTACACCTGGGCGGCCAAGCGCCTCTACACCGTCAACACGGCGACACGCGCCCTGGAGGTCCGCAACGTCGTCGCCATCGAGCAGCTCACCCCAGCCCTGGAGCAGGCCGCGGCCGACGCGCCCACGCTGCTGTTCGCGAAGTTCTCCGACACGGTGCTCAAGGAACTCGGCATCGACGAGCAGGTGTTGCGGGCGGTGCGGACCGTCATCGACAAGCCGCAGCTGGAGGCGTTCGGGACGCTGCTGCCGGAGGACCAGTTCGAGGTCCTCCAGTTCCTGGCCGAGGGGTTCGGACCGGACGAGGTGTACCGGGACGTCGTCGCCGTACGACGGCCCGCCAACGCTGCGCCGGATGCCACCGAGGATCTGGCCGCGGCCATCGTCAACACCACCGGCCGCATCACGCTGGTCTCCGGCCCCGACGAGCTGGCCGACGTCCTGGAGAAGCCGTTCGCCGCCTGGCGGGTGTTCCTGCACCCGTCACAGCGGCGGGTCGCCTACCGGGTCTCGTACGGCGGACCGGTCCAGATCACCGGTGGCCCCGGCACCGGCAAGACGGTCGTGGCCCTGCACCGGGTCAAGCACCTGTTCACGCGCTCGCCCGACAGCCGGATCCTGCTCACCACCTACACCAACGCGCTGGCTGCCGCCCTGCAGGAGAACCTCGCGCTCCTCCTCGACGGCGACCAGCGGCAGCTCGCCCGGGTCGACGTCACGACGGTCGACGCCTGCGCCCACCGCACCGTAGCCGAGCTCGGCGGCCGGGCACTCACTCCGATCGGCGACCAGCAGGAGCGCGGGCTCTGGCAGCGGGTGGCCAAGCGCCTCGACCTCCCCTGGACCGAGCAGTTCCTGGCCCAGGAGTACCGCCACGTGGTGCTCGCCCACGACATCCGTACCCTCGACGAGTACCTGGCCGCCGACCGGCCCGGCCGCGGCACCCCGCTGCACGCGTCGCGGAAGAAACTGCTGTGGCCGGCCGTCGAACTGTTCACCGCCGAGCTGAAGGCGCGCGGCACGGTCACGCACCTCCAGGTGTGCGCGGAGGCGGCCGACCTGCTCGCCGCGGCCGGGCCGCGCTACGACCACGTGGTGGTCGACGAGGCCCAGGACCTCCACCCCGCACAGTGGCGGGTGCTGCGGGCGGCCGTAGCACCCGGCCCGGACGATCTGTTCATCACGGGGGACCCGCACCAGCGCATCTACGACTCGCGAGTCTCGCTGGGCGCCCTGGGGATCTCCGTCAAGGGCCGCAGCAGCCGGTTGCGCATCAACTACCGCAGCACCGAGGAGATTCTGGCCTGGTCCACCGGCATCCTCGCCCCGGTTGCGGTCGAGGACCTCGGCGGCGAGGGGAACGACAGCCTGGCCGGCTACCGGTCGCTGCTGCACGGCCGCCGCCCGCACGTGGACGGACACGGTTCCGAGCAGGCCGAGGTCACCGCGCTGGTGGAGCGGATCCAGGGCTGGCTCGCCGACGGGATCCGGCCTGCCGAGATCGGGATCTGCGCGCGCTTCAACGTGCTGCTCGACAAGGTCCACGACAGGTTGACCGCCACTCGGGTGCCCGTCGTGCGGGTGAAGGACAACCCGGGGCCGGACGTCGACGGTGTACGGCTGGCCACCATGCACGCCATGAAGGGCCTCGAATTCCGGGCGGTGGCCGTCGTCGGCGTGACCGCGGGCGCGGTGCCGTTCGCCCGGGAGATCACACCGGCCGCGACGGACCCGCTGCAACATGCTACGGACCTGCTGCGCGAGCGCTGCCTGCTCTTCGTCGCCTGCACCCGTGCGCGTGAGGCGCTGTCGGTGTCATGGTCGGGACGTCCCAGCCCCTTCCTGGTGCCGCTCCTCGGCTGAGCGCAGCTGCTCCAGCTCCTCCTGGAGGGTGGCGCCGAGCAGGTCGTGGGCATCGTCGGCGTACTGCTGCCCGATATCGTGCAACCTGCGAAGGTCGCGGCTGAACTGAGCGAACTGGCGGAAGAGGGCGCCGTGCTTCCGCTGCTCCTGGAGGGGCAGCATTGGTACGCGGATCCGGCGTGGGTCGATCCGTAGGGTGCCGCTGGAGCTGGGGGCGAGCCGCACTGAGGTGACCCCCGCGGTGTGGACACACCTGAGAATGGATCTCGTTGGTCCAGGAAGGTGAGGATCCACGTGGGACGTCCCTCGAAGTACAGTCCGGAGTTCAGGGCGGATGCGGTCGCGTTGTGGCGGGGCCGCCAGGCGGAAGCGGGAGCCGATCAGCACCTTCCCGAGCCCGTCGAGTGCGGCGCCAGAGCGTGTCCGAAAGATTAAGTTGACACACCCGGCTGTTCCTGTGGCGTGGGATCCATGAGCCCGGCCCTGGCGGAGTGCCCCGTCAGGGCCGGGTGTGGCAGGTGCTCAGCCGGTGTACGTGTACTGGTCGCCGTTGAGTACGTGGCTGATCCCGCCCCAGGTGATCACCCTGACGTTGACCGTGCCGGTGCCGGCCGGTGCGGTGGCGCTGCAGAAGGAGGTGCCGCAGGAGACGTCGGCGGCCGGCTTGTCGCCGAAGAGGACCACACTGCCCAGCAGGTTGCTGCCCCCGAGGTACACCGTGTTGCCACCGGCGGACGGCCCGCTCTTGATGTACACGTCGGTCAGCGCGGGGGTCGGGGGAGCGGGCGGCGGCGGCCCGGTGTAGAGGAAGGGGGATGGGGAGTAGGCGGTGCCGCCGGGGGTGACCAAGGTGACCGGGGCGAAGGCCCAGCCGCCGGGCGCGGTCGCGGTGCAGCTGGTGTCGGTGCACGAGACCTCGGTGGCCGGCGTGTCGCCGAAGAGCACCATGCTGTTGGTCAGCGCGGTTCCGCTGATCCGCACCACGGTCCCGCCGACGCCGGGTCCGGTCGTGGTGGAGAGGCCGTGGACGACCGGCGCGGCGGGGATCACCGGTGGTGGGGCGGTCTCGCCGCCGATGCCCACGGTCGCGACGTTGTTGGCCGGGTTGACGTCGTCCCGGTTGCTCACGGTCGCGGTGATCACGCTGGGGGGAATGGTGGCGGCGGAGGTGACGTGCACCTCCATGAAGTCGGTCTGCCCTGGCTTTCGGGTGCCGGTGAACAGGGCGGTGACGTGGTGGCCGTCGGGCGAGATGGTGCTGGTGAACGTGTAGTCGTACGGGGTGTCGTACATCATGATGTCCTCGGCGGTCATCCAGGACGGCAGGTCGAGGGTGATCTGGGTTGGTCCGGTGGTGTCGGTGGTGCCTACCGGTGTCCAGTCGACACTCACCTGGCCGTAGCCCGGGACAACCTCGGCTTGGACCGCGACGGCCTCGTCGGGTCCACCGGCGGGCGTGTCGGCTGCCGCGGGCGTGATGGTGGCCAGGGCGCCGGCCACGGCGAGTGCCGAACAGGCCAGGGCGCGTGTGATCTTCATGTGTTACCCCTCGTTTTTTCTCTTGGGATGGCACGGCGATGCGTCAGTCGGATCGGGACAAGGGAATTGACGCTTGCCGTGCATGGCGGCGCGGTGGGAGACCAGCCGGGGCCGGCCCCGGTGCGGGGCGACCTCGACCGGTTCACTGAGGCCAAGTCAGTTCACGGTGTAGCCCTAGGGGATGGCCGCCGAGACGGAGCCGGTCTGGTCCGCGCTGGGGGAGCCCGGGGTGCTCGCGGTGTGTGTCGAGTAGAGCGCCTCGGGCTCCAGTACGGGCTTGGCCGGGTCGCTCGGGCAGATCGCGCCCGGGGCCTGGGCGTCGTCCACCTTCTTGGCGTCGGACGGGACAGCCTTGGCGCTGTTCGCCGAGGCAGTGGTCGGGCCGAAGCTCAGCGGGTTCACCGTGACAGTCTGGTCCGGGACCACCTTGGCGACCGCCGGGCCGGCGGCGAGCTGGGCCCGCAGCGCCGGGCTGACGGTCGCTGAGAAGGCGTTGCCGACTACGAAGCTCCTGACGTTGGTGCCGCCGTTAGCCTTGACCCTGGTCAGCAGCGGAGCCTGTGCGGACGCGATGTTCTGCCGGCGCGCGTCCAGATGCCCGGAGTCGGCTGGCGCACTGGCAATCTGATCCTTCAGAATCACGATCACCGGAGCCGGCGCGCCACGGTCTGCGGCCGCGAGGGCGTTCGGGGCAGGCAACGGGGCGCCGTTCGCGGTGGCCCCGAAGGCTGGTACCAACGACGCGGCGGTGAATGTGATGACTGCTAACTGCGGTTTCGGTAAGCCGATCAAGGGTGTTCCTTCGTCTGGTGAGACGTCAGGGCGTGCCGGGATGCATGTGGTGGCGTCGGGCGCATGGGGCGTCTGGAACACCCTTCCCGACAAGCTCCCGCATTCCAGCGCATCGACGGCCCTCGCGACAAGGGGTCACGGCGACATGGTGACCGGTCGAGAGAGCAGCCGAACCGTCCGACAGTCGGCAATCCGCAGATCAGCACAGGTGAACGGGGTCGGCGCTCGGAAAGGAGATTTGTTCCGTTCGACCCGCAGGCTCACATGTCGCCCGGCAGACCCGGCGCGGACATACCGAACAGGTACTACCAAACTGACGCTGCATCAGGCGAATCGGTTGATATCGGGCGGCAGGTCCGGTGGCTACGCCTGGCCTCCAGCCGCCTCAGTCGGCGCCGGCGGAGGAGCACGCCAGCGCCTCGACGGGCAGCGTTTGCCGACCGTCCGTTCGTCACTCGTCCGGGCGAGCAGTTCCCGGACCTGGGTTGCTGAGCAGCAGGCCGTGTCCGAGCTGTGTGAGAGCGTGGCGGACCTGGCGCCCCTCGCGCTGGGTGGTGATCGCCCCGGCTGTCCGTAGGGCGGTGGCGTGGGCGGACGCGGACGGCGAGGTGATGCCAAGGCGCTCGGCCAGCTGAGCGGTGGTACACGGGCCCTGTCCGATCGCGCGCAGGGCGCGGGCTCGGGCGGGCCCGATCAGGCCGGCCAGCCCGTCCGTCCGGCGGGCCGGTGTGCGCTCGGGCGGCCGCACGTAGGTCGGGTAGATCAGCGCCGGCGGTTGGTGTTCGCTGAAGAGGGCGGCAACGCTCTGGAGAAAGAAGTCGGGGCGCAGCTCCAGTCCCCGCCCGCCCAGGTCGAAGGCGTCGTCCCACTCGGGCGTGGCGCACTGGAGGATGCCTTCCTCGCCCCAAGCCAGCTGGGGGTGGAGTCCGGCCAGCATGGCGCCGGTCCCCGCCTCGGCCGCGGTGCGCGCATGGTGCGCGACGTCGGCTTGCAGGAGGCGCTGGATGTCCGGCCAGTCCGGGGCGATGCAGGCCCGGAACAGCGACCAGGCACCGTCCGTGATCCGCCGCAGTTGGCGAGTGCCGCCGTCGCGTAACTCCGCGACGATGCGCGGTAGTCGCGGCTCCTGATCGTAGAAGGCGAGGTCCCGGTGGAGCACGGTCTCAGGGACCGCGAGGATGGCGTCGAGTTCGTCGGTGAGCTGTCTACAGCCGGCCTCGATGTCGGCGGCGAGGAAATCGGGCACGCCCTCGAAGCTGGCGTTGACCAGATCGAATATCGGGGCGGCCTGGTGCGGCACGTGCCGCCGCGCCTGGCGCCACCAGCGGTCACGGGTGATCGAGGCGCCGCCGCAGTGGTGCCCCGCCCCAGCGACGCCGCTGATCACCTGGCTCATGGGCGAGACGGTGAACCGGACGTTCGCCATGTCCGCTACGCCGAAGCCGAGTTTGAGCACAGCTGCCCCCGGTCCTGATGAGCCCCGATCCGACGATGATGCCATGCATTCACTGGGTTCGGGCGGTTTCGCGACTATTAGCCTCGATCTTGCATGACGGCTCGTCAGCTTGGCTGGCGGGCCGTTTTTGCTTGGCCGGGCCGGTGTTTCTGCTCTGTGGGCATGGTGAGGGCCCG
>NZ_JBVHLF010000085.1:22740-28511 GCF_055559155.1 Kitasatospora sp. NPDC024654 | reverse complement strand
CCAACATCGCTGCCGCGACCGACCACTACCGGTCACACGCCGATCACGCGCTCGACCTGCTCGGTCTCACGAGCTGAGAACGCATCAGCCCTGGCAGGGCGCCTGGTTCTTGTCTTCAAGAAGGCGGTGAAGACGTCGGATCTCGCTGATCAGGCGAGGGATGTCCTGACGGGCGCTGGCGATGAAAGCAGCGTTCTCGTCCCACCGTTCGTCTGCGATGTCGACGTACTGAGGCTGCTCGACGAGTGTGGCGGCCACGATGTGGCGGTGGTCAAAGTCCGGCCAGCGTTCCCCGAGACCGGTATAAGCAACGGTGCTGATAGCCACAAGGCTCATGGCGAACTCGTCGTCGAGTTGTCGCACGTACCAAGGACCTGGGGTCGCGGCGTCGGCACGCTCCTGGATGTCGATGAGGTCTGTGTCGGTCAGCGGATCGGAAGTATTCATCAGGCCGACAGATCCCTTGTTTTCGATACTCACCACATGCATGCAGGCTCCAGCATGGTGCAAGGCGGCGACGAGGGCAGGATTCGAACCTACGTCCACCCGGGATCAGAGCCGGGCGCTCCTCCGCAGAGCTTCCTCGCCGCCGCATCGATCACCGCTGGCGCAGACGGTTGGGTCAACTGGGTTGCTGCGGACGGTGATGGGGCTGCCACGCCGGCGCTACAGCCACTCCTGTGCGGCGGCGACCTTGCCTTTGCCCGAGAAGATCCCGGCCGACCGGAGGGCGCTCGCCATCAGGGGATCCGCGACGGCGACCCCGTGCACGAGCTCGGGCGTCCGACGGAAGGCGACGGCCTTGGCCCCCGGCCTGGGGCCGGTCCAGGCGCCGGCCACCGGGTCCACGCCATGACGGGCACAGACCTCCTCGACCAGCGAGCGCGGGCACTCCTCCTCCCCCTGCAGCACTTCCCAGGGCAGCGGCAGCTCCGCCCACACATAGGTGTCCGGGTGCAGCCCGCCCTTGCTCCTGCGGTGCCAGTACGCCACATCGGCCGCCATCAGGCGCGGTACCTTGCCGGGGCAGATCCGGTCCAGGACGTCCGTCCGGCCCAGCTCCGTCAGCAGCGCCAGCCAGTGCGCCCGCGCTGTGTTTCCATGCCTGCGCGGCCTGGTTCCAGGTCGACGAGTCGTTGCCCCGGCGCACGATCATGGTGTCGCGCTCCAGCGGGCAGCGCTCCCAGGCGTCCTCCAGGAGCCCGGCCACCTCCCGCAGGAAGCGCGTCCAGCGGGTCAGCAGTTGGTTGAGCTCCTCGTCGGACAGCCTCTCCAGCACGTCCGCCGTCGGATGCACCTGCGCGACCGCGTACCAACGGGTCTGCTCCGGGTGGGCCCGCAGCCGCTCGTACAGGGCGTCGGCGACCTCGTCGTACACCTGCCGCTGCGGGCCGTTGGTGAAGATGCTGCGCATGTAGCCCCGTGCCGTGACGTACGCGACGAAGGCCGCGGTGTCCGGATCGGCGGCGAACAACTCGTGCGGCAGCGTGTGGGCGAACGCGCCCTTGCCGGTGATGGTGACCTGACGGCGGCGCTGCTCGTGGATGAGCCGAACCAGCTTGGCCTCCATCCGACAGAGCAGCCGGAAGCGCTTGTTGTACTGGCGCTTGGACAGCTCGCCCAGTCCGGCTTCGGTGCGCTCGGCCCGGTCCAGCCGGTCCCTGCCGAAGTCGTTATCCCCGTAGGCGCGGCAGATCTCCTGCCCCGCACGGCGAATCACCGCCTCGATCTGCTCAGAGTCCTCCGCGACGCCAGCCGGGAGGTCTGTCACGCTGGCAAACAGGTCTTCTACACGGGCGAGTTGACGCTGTGCACCGACTGGCTGGGCAAAGCCCTCCAACATGGAGGTGTAGCTGTGCCACAGCTGGCTCAGCGAGTGTTCGGCGGCCTTGGCGAGAGCAGCCTCAGTGGCCGGATCAAGGCTGGTGCCCTGGGCCGCGTACAGGTCCTGGATCAGCTGGGCCACGTCCTCCGGACGCTTGCGCAGCTTCACAGTTGTCCTGCGCCACAGGCAGGCCGTCACCCTCGGAACGCCGTCGTCACTGAACGCGGGCTCCTCCACGCACGAGCGAAACTCTTCGGGAACGGAATCCAGCACGCCCAGCCACACCTCGTCCTCCGCGTACGGGCTCATCGGCGACCCGTGGTCGAAGCCCCGGCGACCCACGCTGCGGGGCGGTGGGGAGCCAACGGCAGCTCCCTCCGCTACGGCAGGATCAGGGTCCGATGTCCACGGCCGGGCGGCCGCAACTCTGTTGCTCCCTCCGGGCCGCTGGACGGTTGACTGCAGCACCGCTTCCGTGGTCGCCTCATGGGCAGCTGGCCGCGGGGGTGGTGCAGGTCGACGAGGGCAGCAGCGCTGTCGAATGAGCCGAAGGCTTCGACGGCAACGCCCCCACTCGGAGAGGAGTTTGGTTCGATGACGGCGACTGACCTGGTCCACCTGTCCGGCGACGGGATCCGGGTGGCGATCGACCGTCGCACCGGTGCCTTAGCCCGGATAGAGTCGAACGGGACCGGATGGCGGGTCACCGATCGAACCGAGCTGGCGGCCGGCTTCCGACTGCTCATCCCGCTTCCCGGACGCCGCAACAACCTCGCTTACGGCGAGCGACAGGATCCCCCTGAAATTCGGCCCGACCTCTCCGGCGACGAGATCACGCTCTCCTGGCGGCGGGTGCGCTCCGAGCACGGCGGCGAACACCCGATCAGTGTCACTCAACGGATCAGCGTCACCGGACGACGAGCTCTCTTCGAGACCACCGTGGACAATCGGTCTGAATACACCGTCGAGAACGTCTGGACACCGTGCCTCGGCGACCTTCGCCCACCGTCTCCGGACCAGGAGCTGCGCAGCTTCTGCCTGTCCCAGGCGACCGCGGTGCAACAGCCGATGTGGCCGCGCTTCCAGAGCAACTGCCCACCCCACGGCGTCGATCACCCGACCCAGATGGCCAGCTTCGATGATCCGAACGCTGGTGCGACGCCCGGTTCTCCGTTCCTGTTGGTCCTGGCACGCGACCAGGGAATGTACGTCGGCGTCGCGGAACGCCGTGACGATCTCGTGAGCTGGCGCACCGAGCTGGTCCCCGGGTACGCGGACACCATCACCCGAGAGCCGGACCCGGATGCGACGATCCGGTTCTCCACCGTCCACCTGCCCTTCGTTCCGCCCGGTACGACGAAGGTGCTCACCCCGATCGCGCTCGAGTTGTTCCAGGGTGACTGGCACACCGGGGCGGACATCTACCGACGGTGGCGGGAGGAGTGGATGGCCGGCCCGACGACGCCCGTCTGGACAGCCGAGCCGCACTCCTGGCTGCAGCTCCATCTCAACTCCCCCGAGGATGAACTGCGGATCCCCTTTCGGGAGTTGCCCGAGGTAGGACGGGAATGCGCCGACGCGGGAATCCGGGCGATCCAGCTCGTCGGGTGGAACGAGGGCGGTCAGGACCGCGGCTACCCCTTCCACAGGCCCGATCCCAGGCTCGGCACCTTCGAGGAACTGCGGGACGCGATCGCGCGGATCCACGCCCTCGGCGTCGAGGTGGTGCTCTTCTGCAAGTTCACGTGGGGTGACCGGACATCCCCCCGGTACCCGGAGATCGCCGCGGACGCCGTCAAGGACCCTTACGGCGACCCCTACAACGGCGTCTACTATCGCTACCAGACTCCCACCCAGTTGCTCGGCGTCAACGTCCGGCACCTGGTCCCGATGTGCTTCGGCAGCGAGCGCTATCTGGCCGTCTGCGAAAGGGAATTCGCGACCGTCGTTGCGCTGGGCGCGGCCGGCCTGCTGTTCGACCAGTGCCAGCACCACGCCGACGCCCGGCTGTGCTTCGACGCCGACCACGGCCATCCGGTCCCTTGGTCCGTCTACGGCAACGACACCGAACTCGTCCGCCGGTTCTCCCGGCAGACGCTGCGGAGCCCCGGCTTCCTCTACGCCGGGGAGCGCCTGTACGACTGGGAGTTCGAGCGGTACCACCTGTCGTACCTCCAGAGCGCGAACCCCGGGCACCTCCCGCTCCACCGGTATCTGCTCCCACAGGCCTCGATGATGACCGCGGTGTCCGGCTTCGACGACCGCAACATCATCAACCAGTGCCTGCTGTACCGGTACCTCATCAGCTACGAGCCGTTCAACTTCAAGGGACGGCCGACCGACTTCCCCCGGACCATCGCCTACGGCCGGCGGATGGACGCGCTCCGCACCGAGCTGCGGGACTGGTTCTGGGACGGCACGTTCCGCGACACCGTGGGCGCCGAGGTGCGGTCCGTCGACGGACGGTCGCACCATCCCTATGCCGTCTACCTGCACCGGGACACGCGCGAGCCCGCCCTCGCCGTCGCCAACTACGCCGCCGAGGCCGCGTCGGTGCAGATCGACGGGATCGGCTCGCGGCTGGCCTGCCGGCTCATCGGCGAGGATACGTGGATCGGCGTCGACGACGGGCGCGTCGACCTGCCGCCGCGGTCCGCGGCTGTCGTGATCCCGGAGGGGGGAACCCTGCGAACGGGAGATCAACCTCCAGCGGCGTAGTCCAGCACATAGATACCTGCGTATCCCGACACACACAGGCGGGAGTCGGAGATCCAGGCGCATGAGCGCAGTTCCTGCCCCACGCGCAGCGCGTTGCGGCAACGGCCGGTGAGCGCGTCCCAGATCCGGATGACGCCGTCCGTGCCGGTGCTCGCGATCAGGGTGTCGTCCGGGGAGATGGCGCAGTCCCACATGGCGCTGCCGCCGTCCAGGGTGAGCCGGGAGGCTCCCGTGGCGGTGTCCCAGGTTCGGACGGTTCCGTCGTAGCCGGCGGAGGCCAGCCACGTACCATCCGCCGAGAAGGTGCAGTTGATGACGCGGTTCGTGTGGCCTGCCAGGACGGAGGTGAGGGTGCGGGACCCGAGGTCCCACAGACGCACGAGCCGATCCGTTCCGCACGAGGCGAGCCTGGTCCCGTCACGGGAGATCGCGCAGCCGAACAGCTGGCCGAGGTCCCTGCCAAGTACGGCGAGCGGGGTACCGTCGGCGGTGTTCCACAGGCGGAGCGTCCCGTCACTGCTGACGGTGGCCACCTGTGCGCCGTCCGGCGTGAACGCGCAGCGCTCAACCCATGCCGTGTGTCCGGTCAACGTGAGGTCCGGCAGCCGGCCGTCACCATCGAGCTTCCACAGGTGGAGGCGGCTGTCGTGTCCGTCGGCGGCTCCGCTGGAGGCGAACCACGAGCCGTCCGGTGCGACCGCGCAGCACGCCGCCCCGCCGGTGTGGGCGTTCCGGACGGCCAGTTCGGCGCCTGTGGCGACGTCCCAGAGCCGCACGGCGCCGTCGTCGCCCGAGGATACGATCCGACTGCCGTCCGGGAACACCGCGCACTCGCGGACCGGTTCCACGGGGCCGCGAACCCGGGTACGCACGGCTGCCGCTCCGGGGATCTTGCCGCTGTCCCGGTCACCCCACCGCGGACGCCAGACCCGGACCATGGTGTCCGAGCCGCCTGCGGCGATCCAGCTCGAATCGGGGTCGATCGCGCAGGAGTTGGCGCCTCCGGTGTCTCCGAAGAGGGTGATGCCGAGCTGGCCGGTGGCCGGATCCCAGACCCGGACCGTGCGATCCGCGCCCGCGGAGACCAGCATGGTGCCGTCACTCGCCACGGCACACGCGTTGACCCAGCCTTCGTGGCCCGTCAGGGACAGGCGTTCCAGACCCGACCGCACGTCCCAGACCCGGACCGAGCCGTCCACACCAGCCGACGCCAGCCAGGTGCCGTCCG
>NZ_JBVHLF010000085.1:0-22643 GCF_055559155.1 Kitasatospora sp. NPDC024654 | reverse complement strand
CCGGCGCGACCGCGCAGCCCATCACCGCACCCTCATGCCCGGACAACACCACCCGACAACTCCCCGACCGCACATCCCACACCCGCACCGAACCGTCCACACCAGCCGACGCCAGCCAGGTGCCGTCCGGCGCGACCGCGCAGCCCATCACCGCACCCTCATGCCCGGACAACACCACCCGACAACTCCCCGACCGCACATCCCACACCCGCACCGAACCGTCATCGCCCGCGGAAACGAGCGACCCGCCGTCCGGTGTCCAGGCACATTGCCAGATCCAGCCGGTGTGACCGTCGAGCACCTGGCGTGGCGAGCCCGTCGTGACGTTCCAGATCCGGATGGAGCGGTCGAACCCCGCGGTGGCCAGCCAGCGGCCGTCAGGCGAGGCGGCACTTGCGCGCACCGCACCGGTGTGGCCCTCCAGCGTCCGGTCCAGATCGGGGTCCGGCAGGTCGGGGAGCGGCCAGAAGGGCGTCAGCCGCGGCCCCTCCAGCAGACGGGCCGCTCGACCGTGGAACCGCTCCGTGCGATCGGTCACGGGGATGCGGGACAGGAGGGTGTCCGCCAGTCCCGGCTGGAGCCGGCCCAGCAGGGGAGCCTGCTGCCCGACGACACGGTACAGTTCCGCCGCGGCCGGCGCACTGGACAGGGCCAGATCGCCGCCGACCGCGACCGGACCGTCCCGTTCGATCCGGGCCAGCAGCCAGCGCGGATCGCAGACCAGGTCGGTCAGTTCCGTCAGGGCGTCCGCCTCCGCCAGGTGGTACGCGAGGTTCCGCCACAGGTAGCCCGCCTCGTTCGGCAAGCGCCACCACGCGGTTCCTTCGTCCTCTGGCGCGCCGGGAGACGGCGGCGCCATCGCTCTGAGGGCGTCGATCAGGGTCCGGTTCCGCTCGGCCAGCCAGGCGGCCCCGTGCCGGTGACGGAGATAGCCGCGCAGCACGTCGTGCAGCCTCAGTGCCGGGCCGTCCTCCCAGGTTCCTGACGCCAGGCGCAGCGAGGTCAGTCGTGACCTGAGCCGATCGGCCTCCGCCCCGCCCAGTCCACCGGTCCCGGACCACAGCGCGGCGAGCACATAGCCGGGAACGGCAATGTCCTCGGGAAAGATCGCCAGCTCGAAGTAACGCTCCCGCCCCTGCGGGTCCATGAGGTCCAGACTGGCCTGGAGGGTCGCTTCCACGGCCTGGTCCCGGCTCGACGCGTCACCGACGTCGAGCGCCGCGGGCCCTTCGGAGACCAGCCGGTCGAGCACCCAGGCACCCGCCTGCGCGACGGTGGCTCCCTGCCGCACAGACTCCGCCAACGCGGCGTTCACCAGCGAGAGCAGTACGGGCCATCGTCCCGTCAGTTCCATCAGCCGGTCGACCGTCGGCCGCGGCAGACCGGGTAGACCCTGTGTCAACGTCTGGACGGCTTCGTCGTTCTCCATCGCATCGACCAGTATCGACGAGACGTAGCGCGGAAGTACAGTGGCACTACGCGTTGTGACGATCCGTCGGCACTGCGGGGCACCGATGAGGAAGGGCGCGAGTTGCGCCGGGTGCCACACATCGTCGATCACCAGGAGAGTGTCAGGTCGCTGACCGAGCAGGGCGCCGAGCCGGAATCCGGCCTGCTGCGGGTCGGGGCTGGTGAACTCCTGGCCGGACAGCAGACCGCATACGCCGTTGACCTTGGCGGCCAGGTCGGTGCCGGCCGCCTTCTGACCAAGAGTCACCCACAGCAGACCGCCGGTGAATCGCTCGCGAACACTCTGGTCGGTGAGGCACAGGTGAGCGACGAGTGTGGTCTTGCCGAAGCCGCCGGCGCCTTCCAGGGCCGTGGTGACAGCGACTGGACTACCGTCCTCGGACAGCAGGGCGCCGCGGAGCGCCGCCTCGAGTGCGGGCCTCGGGACGACGGGCCCCGACGGCGGTGGCGCCATCCACAGCGGTGCGTCGAACGGCTGGACGCCCGCGTGCACGACGACCGTCTGGATGACTCCGGTGTTGGCGACGTTGATCCCGCCCAGGTTGTGCTGGCTGACGTCGCCGGTGGGGGTGGACGCTTCGGCACTCATACGGCCCCCTCCCTACAACCGGCCGGTCTCGACCGCTTCGACCACCCACGGGATGACCTCGTCGAGCATCTGGTCGAGGCCCACCCCGGCCGTGAAGCCGAGCAGGTCGCGCGCCTTCGACACCTCGGGCACCCGCATGCGGACATCGTGTTCGAAGGCCGGGTCGTGCACGACCTCGAGCGGTACGCCGGGCCTCAGCTTCGACCAGATGAGTTCGGCGAGTTGGAGGACCGTCGTCGACTCGGCGGTCGAGAGGTTGAAGTCCTCGTTCGTCGCCGATTCGTGCTCCATCGCCGTGACGATTCCGCGGGCCAGGTCGCCGCCGTAGGTGTAGTGCCGGACCTGTCTGCCGTCGCCCAGGATGTGCAGCGGGCTCTGGCCCTTGACGATCTTCTGCACGAGATCCGGCACGACGTGGGACATGGCCAGCTTGGTGTTGCCGGACAAGCTCGTGGCCTGGGCGAGCGCGCGGAACTCGCCCACGCCGACGCAGTTGAACGGCCGAACGATGGTGTAGGGCAGGCCGTACTGATCCCAGGCGGCCCGCGCGAAGTACTCGGTGGCCAGCTTCTGGAACCCGTAGGAGGAGCCCGGCGGGGGGACCGTCAGCTGGTCCCCCTCGCGCGACGGCCAGTGGTCCGTGGACTCGAAGACCATGGACGACGAGATGTAGGTGACCTTGCGCAGCTGGCCGGACCGGTGGGCGCGGATCGCCGCGTCGCAGGTGCTCGCGATAATCCGTTCGTTGGCGGCGAGGAGGTCGTAGGGATAGGCGTGGAAGTAGGAGATGCCGCCGATCCGGGCCGCGCCGGCGATCAGGTGGTCGCGGCCGTCCAGCAACTCCTCGACCACGGCGGCGTCGGACGCGTCGCCCACGACCAGGCGGTACCGGGGGTGGTGGTCGTAGGAGTGGCTGACCGGGCCGTACTTGGAGTGGTCGTCGAGCCCGACCACGTCGTGACCGTCGGTGAGGAGCTGTTGGACGAGGTAGCCGCCGATGAAGCCGGCAGCGCCGGTGACAAGGACATTTGCCATTCTCAGCTACAGCCTTCCGGTGAATTCCCCGAAGCCCGCGGAATGTGGCGCGGACCATGTTCCGTGCACACGCAGGCCCAGGCGATGCCCATGGGAATTCCACCGACATGGGACAGTTCACCGGGGCTTGATTCGGACGGCGTCTATGCGACCGGTACTACTTCGAGTTGTCCGACAGCTTCTTCCAGCACGTCGCAGATCCGCCCGGCGCCGTCAGCGTCGTGTTCTCCGATGAAACCAAGGTGAGTCGAGAGGCGTCCTGGCGTGCGCCCAGCGGCATGTCGACCAGATCTCCGACCACTTCGACCCCGTCACCGTTTCGCACGACGGCGCCGCAGAACACATTGCTGAACGATCGTCCCTGATCGTGGCTCAGCCCCATCCACCACAGGGTATTGCCGACTTGGCGGAGATAATACGTGCCGTGGTCATCCCCCGCCCACGTACCAGTGAGAGTTCCCCTGGAAATTGGTTCGATGATATCGATCGAATACACCGGGCCGAGCAGCACGGCCTCGTCAGCGGCCTGAGCCTCAACACTGGGTTCGGATTCCCCTCGCTGCGCCGAGAGAAATCCAGAGATCCGGACTTCCGTGCCCGGCGTGATCCTCCGGCCGAGAATCCGGACGGATCCGTCGGGCATCACGACGACATCGCCGTTGACCGGCTGTCCATTGCTGAAAAGCACGCTGTTCCCGTCCCGTTGCCGCCAGCCCGGCAGGAAGCCCGAACCGGTGAGACCCGGGATCCGGCACCGCAACGGCTGATCGACGGGTAGGGCCGGCACCTCGGGCAGGTGGGACAGCGCACGGTCCGGCCGGACGGACAGCACGATGTCACCGTCGAGCAAGGACGGTTCCGCGATGACCACTCCGTGAACGACCGCAGTCTCCGCATACACTCGGCCGCGCTTCGCGTCGGTGCGATCGAATTCGGCGACGCGCTCCGTCACACTGATCCGCGTCGGCATCTCGGCACGGCACCACGACTTTCCGCCGAATCCGCCGACTTCGCTCACGGCCCGCAGTTCCGAGTCCGACGCGATCACCAGGTTGATGACGCCGTTCTGTGGCATGCCGCCACGCGGAGTGTCGGCCCATTCGCCGACGACGATGTCGCCTACCACGCGGCCGCAGAACACATTGGCGAATCTCACTCCGGGATGGAACTCATCGACGCCGAGCGGCGAGTCCGCGCTCAGGCCGATCCACCACAGTTTCCCCCGATGATGGCGGAGGTAATAGATCGCCTTGTCGTCTCCCAGCCAGAGACCGGTGAGGTTTCCGTTCACTGACACCCCCATGTCGCCACGGTACCCCTGCCGCGCCTTGAAGAAACGCTCGACTTACCGGGCCGGAGGAGGCGAGAGCGCCACCCCATGCCGTGACTGCGGCCATGACTATGGACTGGCGCCGACAGACCGTCAACCCCACGTCAGCGCAGGGTAGTTGTATGATGGTCGAAATCTGTCGAGTGGGGGCATTCATGTCCGGCGAACTGATCACCGAACTGGCATCGACCGGCGCGCTGGCGCTGGTCAACGCCGTTGCGACCGACGCATGGCAGGGAGCCCGGGCCGGATTCATGCGGCTGCTTGGGCGGGGTGAGGCCGAGCGGGAACGCATCGTGGTCACCCGGATCGACGAGACCGCGGCGCAGCTGGAACAGGCCGACGAGGACCGCCAGGATCAGGTGCGGGAAGCACTGCTGCTCGCCTGGCGCACCCGGTTCGCCGACCTGCTGGAGGAACGGCCGGACGCGATCGGGGAGATGCGGGCCCTAGTCGCGCAGCTCCAGGCAGTGCTGCCGGACGCACCGTCGCGGGGCGGAGCGGCGGTCGGCACCGGAGCGGCGTTCTCGGCCAACACCGGCGGCTTGAACATCACCAACACCGGCACGGTCGGGGACATCACGCTGCACGGCGACCCTCATCGCCACAAAGCCTGAGCGATCCGGGGGACTTCCCCCAAGGTGGTGGACACCCTCGATCGACCCCGGTGAGGGGTCGGGCAGAAGGTGAAGTTCCCCGTTGAACTAGACAGCCTGATGCGAGATGGTCGAGTCCCGGAGGAAGCAGCCCAGATCGTGAGTAGCAGCAGCAACATGAGCAAGCGGTACACGGATGAAATTTCCACGAGCCTCGCCTGAGTCAATCCGCTACGGCAAAGGGCGACCCAATATTCGTCCGGACGACAAACGGTCATGATCCCCAGGTCTACGGATTCTGAGTGCTCCGCTGGCCGTCAACATAGTCGAGGAGAAGCCGTGCCTTCTTTGGGATTCACGCGGGATGTCGCTGTCATCGGCGGCTGTGGCCGAGTCGGCCTTCCCCTTGGGATCGCCTTCGCGTCCCGTGGTCTCGCGGTGACCCTGGTTGACCTCAACGAGTCGAAGGTGGCGTCAGTCAACGCTGGTCGCATGCCGTTCCACGAGGACGACGCAAGGCAGTCGCTGTACGACGCCGTTGCCAACGGCCGACTGATGGCCACCACTGACTCGACGGCGGTTCGGGAGGCGGAGGCCATCATCCTGGTTGTCGAGACGCCGTTGGACGATCACCTTAATCCAGACATCTCGGTGTTATCGAGGGTCATCGACCAGTACGCGGCCAGCTTCACCGATGGTCAGTTGCTCGTGTTACGCAGCACCGTGTACGCAGGCGCCACCCGGCTGCTCGAGCGAGACCTGGAAGCCCAGGGGCTGAAGATGGGCGTGGCTTACTGTCCGGAGCGCATCGCCGAAGGCCGGGCGATGGTCGAACTGTTCTCGCTGCCCCAGATCGTGGCTGCCCGCGATGAGCACACTCGGGCCCGGGCGGAGAGGCTGTTTCTCAACCTCACCAACCAGGTGGTCCAGCTCGAACCGGAGGAGGCTGAGCTGGCGAAGCTGTTCACCAACGCGTGGCGATACGTGAAGTTCGCGACAGCCAACCAGTTCTGGATGATCGCCAACGATGCCGGGCTCGATTTCGGGCGGATCAGGCAGGCTATCACCATCGACTACCCGCGCGCCGCCGACCTACCGGGTGCCGGGTTCGCGGCCGGGCCGTGTCTGTTGAAGGACACCGTCCAGTTGGCTGCCTTCAGCTCCAGCGAGTTCATCCTCGGCCACGCGGCCATGCTGGTGAATGAGAAACTGCCGCTCTACCTGGTCCGCCAGCTGGAGAACCGCTTTGACCTATCCTCGATGACTGTCGGCATCCTCGGCATGTCGTTCAAGGCTGGCAGTGACGATCCGCGCGGCAGCTTGTCATACACGCTGAGTAAGGTCCTCGCGTCCCGGGCCGCGGCCACGTTGTGTTCGGACTCGTACGTCGACGACGATCGCTTCGTCGGCCTGGACCAGGTACTTCGGGACGCCGATCTCATCATCATCGCCACTCCGCACCCGGAGTACCGCGACCTCACCACAGACAAGCCGGTGGTCGACATCTGGGGTCTCACCGGCCGGCCACCGATCGTCTGAAACGGAGGATCAAGCTGGCCTACCCACCAACCGCACACCGAGATCACCCTCGCGGCTTGTCACCAGGAGCGTGTCCCGGCCACTCGATCTTGCCGTGCTCCACGCCCCCGCACCGCACGCTCTGCCGACACTGCGGGTGCCGAGCCCACGTCTCAGCCTTGATCGCCAGTCTCCGGCCCTACCGGCCCCATGCTCGGGGTCTTCACTTGCACGGGCGGCAGCGGCATCATGTTCGGTCGTGCTGCTGCGCCTGGCCCACCTCGGCGCGACCAACTCCTTCGCGCTCCTGCGCCTGCTGCCAATGAGCGACAGAGAGAAAGATATTGAGGTCCCGGCATTGCGGCATCAACTCCTGATCCTGCAGCGGAAGGTCGGCAAGCCCGCCTTCACCGACACCGACTGCGCCGTCCTCGCCGGCCTGCTCCACCACCTCCCGATGGACAAGCTGCGGCAACTCCTGCTCCTGGTCCGCCCCGACACCATCCTGAGATAGCATCGCGAGCTGCTCCGCCATCGCCACGCCGCCACCTGCACACCGAAGCGCCGTGGGCGCCCGCCCACCGTCCGCTCGATCCGCGCCCTGGTCCTGTGCCTTGCCCGTGAGGACAGTTCGTGGGGTTACCGCAGGATCCACGGCGAACTCGCAGCGCTCGGCATCGAGGTCGCCACCTCCACCATGTGGGAGATCCTCCGCGAGCACGGCGTCCCACCCGCGTCCGAACGCCAGGGCACTACCCGGGCCGACGCCCTGCTTGCCTGCGACCTCTTCGAGACCCGCACGCTCACCGGGGTACGCCTGTACGTCTTCGCCGTCATCGAGCATTCGACGAGGCGCATCCGGATCCTGGGCGCCACCGCACATCCGACCGCAGACTGGATCACCCAGCTCGGGCGCAATCTCCTTATGGACCTCCAGGACGCGGGCAGCAAGGCCAGGCTTCTGATCCGCGACCGCGACTCCAAGTTCACGGCCGCCTTCGACGCCCTGATGATCGATGCCGGACTCAAGGTCGTCACCACCGGCATCCGGATACCCCGGATGAACTCCCTTAGAACTCGTAACACGATCACTGGCCTTGGGTGTTGAGTCGTCGCCAGCAGATGAGCGCGCAGGCGAGTGAGACGAAGGCGTTGTGGAGGTCGAGGCGTCGTTCCCAGCGGACGGCCAGGCGTTTGAACTGGTGGAGCTGGGCGAAGGTCTGCTCGACGACGTAGCGGAGTTTGCCGAGCCCGATGATGTCCCGCGCGCCCTTGCGGGCGATGACCGGCAGGATGCGGCGTTTTCGCAGCTCGCGGCGGTTGGGGTTGCTGTCGTAGCCCTTGTCGCCGAGCAGGGCGTCGGGGCGCTTGCGGGGGTGTCCGACCCGGCCGGCGACCGGCGGGATGCCGTCGACCAGGGCGAGGGTCTGGGTGACGTCGTTGACCTTGGCGGCGGTGGTGATCACGTGGAACGGGATGCCGCCGCCGTCGCTGATCAGGTGGTGTTTGCTGCCGGCCTTGCGGCGGTCGACCGGCGACGGGCCGGTCGCGTCACCCCCTTTTTCGCGCGCACGTGGGAGGCGTCCACGCAGGCGCGCGTCCAGTCGATCAGTCCGGCCGCGTTCAGCTCGGCCAGGAGTATGCGGTGCAGGGCCTCGGACACCCCGGCCTCCTGCCAGCGGCCGAGCCTGCGCCAGCAGGTCTGCCCGGAGCCGAAGCCCAGCTCCAGGGGCAGTTGCTGCCAGGTGATGCCGGTGTACAGCACGAACAGGATGCCCTGCAGGCACAGTCGGTCGTCCACCGGGCGAGGGCCCGGCGACCGCTCCGGCCAGGCCGGCAGCAGCGGCTCGATCCGGGCCCACAGCTCGTCGTCCACGATCCACGGCTTGTTGCTCACGCCATCACGAACGGACGAATCGTCACATCGGTCACGCCCCACCAGCGACGATCTGCAAGATCTCGTTACGAGCTCTTATGGAACGGTGGATACAGACTGGTTGGCGTGAACTGCTCGACCGCACCTTCATCTGGAACCACAGCCACCTCCTCCACACGCTCCGCGAGTTCGAGAGCCACATAATGAGCACCGGCCACACCGAGCGCTCCAGCAGGCCGCTCCCCTCCACCCGCTGCTGCAACTGGATGTCCACCGACGAGACCGACTCGGCGAAACCCTGCACGAGTTACCAACACGCGGCCTGAACTGCGCGGATGATTAATCGGCACCCGCACTGCTGAACTGCTCCCGCCGCCTCGGCCTGGCCCTGATCACCTCCAAACGCTACGCCCGCATCCCCGAACCCACTGCCGAACGCATCGCACCGCAGTACTGGCCCACCCTGGTCCACCCCTACCGCGAGCACCTGCGCACCCGCCGCGCTTCCGAACCAGGCGTGCCCGCCCTCGAACGGGAGAACAAGGAACAGGGCTACACCGACAGCCTCAACCTGCTCTACCGCTACCTCAACCAGGGCCGCGCCGAAGGCGCCCGCCCGGTCACCGCCCCGCAGCACTTCGCCCGGCTCCTGCTCACCCACCCCGACCACCTGCGCGACAAGGCACCACCCTGCGGGAACTGGCCAATGCCTGCCCGGACACGACCGAACTCGCAACCCTCACCGCCGAGTTCCCAGCAGCCGCTGACCCCGGCCGAGGGCAACGACGCCAAACTCACCGACTGGATCCTCCGGGTCCGCACCGCCGCACTGCCCCACCTGCAGAGCTTCTGCAACGGCCTCGAACTCGACCGCGGCGCCGTCGACGCCGGCCTCACCCTCCCGTTCCGCAACGGCCGAACTGAGGGCGTCAACACCCGCACCAAGAAGATCATGCGCCAGATGCATGGACGCGCCGGATTCGACCTCCTCCGCCACCGCATCCTCCTCCCAATCTGAAAACGCAGCGTCACCACTGGCTACGAAACAGAGCCGTTCACTGGACACAGCCTTCCGCCACGCCGCGAACGGCGCTCCGACCATCGAAGTCGAGGACTGGATCCGGCTGGGCGTGGAGTTCCTCATCGGTGACGGCCCCACCTCTCCGGTCGCCTCGGCGTGCGGACCGATCAGCTAGGGTCGCGAGCCCGGTCAGGCCCCTGGTATTCCCCAGCGTTGCGAGCGCGGCGGGCCCCAGGCGAGGCCCAGCACCCGTGCCGCCACAGACCCCCGGCCATCCCCACGTCCAACTCCAAGCCACCCTCCAACCCGCTGGGAGCTCACTCCGATGAAGTGATCGATGATCTCCAGCAGCATCCCAAGTGGGCGCACTTGTCGCCACAACAAGGGATCGTCCCAGGTCAGAGACCCCTTCCACCCGCTTGTGGGTACGGCGTGAGGGCTGGGGTTCACCGCCTGCTGACGCCCGCCAGGGGACCATGAACATGACTGTTCGCACGACCCACGTTGGAAGTGATCACCATGCGCTCCGCAGCCCACACCGGTCACGTCTACCGCCGGTGCGGCTGCCGCAACCAGGGTGGCAAACAGCTCGGAGCCCACTGCCCCGAGCTCGCAACCAAACCCGATCACGGCACCTGGACCTTCTCCCTCAACCTGCCCTCCCCCGACCATCGGCGCAACAACATCCGCCGCGGCGGCTACCCCACCGCCGAAGCAGCCCGAGCAGGACTACGCCGGATGATCGAAGGCCAGGCCGCCGGCTTCAGCGCCGACCCCAACCAGACCCTTGCCGACTACCTCACGACCTGGCTCAAGGACAAGCAACTCACCCTCAAGCCCACCACCTACGTCCGCTACCGCGATTACGTCACCAACGACCTCATCCCCGCCCTCGGCACGATCAGGCTCGACGACCTCGGCCACTCCCACATCGCCGCCTTCACCCACACCCAACTCAACGCCGGACGCGGCAAAGTCACCGTCCACCGCTGCCTCGCCACGCTCTCCAGCGCCCTGGGCGACGCCGTCCGCCACCGCCGGCTCCCCTACAACCCCGCCCGTCCCACCGTCATCCCGAAGCCCGCGGCAGCAGAACGGCAGATCTGGACCGTCCAGGACGCCATCCGCTTCCTGCACTACTGCCGCGCCACCGACCCGGCCTTCGCCGACCTCATCGAAGTCCTCATCGGCACCGGCATCCGCAAAGGCGAAGCCCTCGCCCTGCACTGGAACGACGTCCACCTGCCCGAACGCGTCCTCTACATCCGCTACACGCTCTCCGCCATCGACAACAACCGCCTGATCATCACCTCACCGAAGACCCGCTCCAGCAAGGACTGGGTCGCACTCTCCCCACGCGTCGCCGTCGCCCTGCGCCACCGCGCCGAGAACAAGAGCCCCTCACAATCCCGTGCGGACCGTGGCGGCCTCGTCTTCCACCACCCCGACGGACGTCCCCTCCACCCCGCCTACGTTCTCAACCACTTCCACGGCCTCTGCCGCGAGTTCGGCGTCCCCCGCACCACCGTCCACGACCTTCGCCACCTCGCGGCCACCATCTCCATCACCGCAGGCGTCCCCCTCACCGTCGTCTCCAAGACCCTGCGGCACGCCACCCTGTCCACCACCGCGAACATCTACGGCCATCTGACCACCCAGGCCGCCCGCGACGCCGTCGACACCATCGACCGCGTTCTCACCTCACCCGGCCCCATCGAGCTTCCAGGCCCGCGCACACCCGGGGATCACGCCGCCAGAGTCCGCAACCAGAGGGTCGTCAGCAGAACCCAGCTACGGAAGGCAAGTTGAGACACCGCGCCCCTGACGTGATCAGCTCAGACGAAATCCCGCCCTCACAATGCACTCACAAGGCCCGGAAAACGAGTCGAGGCCGCTCCCACCTCACGATGGAAACGGCCTCCGACCTGCGAAAACGCTGGTCGGGACGACAGGATTTGAACCTGCGACCCCTTGACCCCCAGCCAAGGGGTTCAACTATTGTCGACAGCCGGAGCCTTGAGGCTTCGGCTTCTTTTTGTGTCAACATGCCTGGGATACAGCAGCGTTGGTGCACATCGGCACACACTTCGGACCACCGCCGTCGCAGCGAGGTGACGAGCCGACAGCGTTCACTTCGTGCACAAGCGCCCGTCATGACCCACGGGCGCTCATGAGCGCTCATCGCGTGTGGTCCCCAAATGGTCCCCAGGACTGCCAACCGTCGCCGACTACTGCCAGTAACAGGAATCTGACACCCATTCAGCAGGAGCCTTCACGAGCGCCTGGCAGCCCCGGTCACCGCGGCACACACCGGCTCGCCGAGCCGGCCAGTGCGGGCAGATCACGGTCGCTTACCCATCGGCTACAGATCGTGATCTTCAGGGCGGTGTGTCGTCTTGAGCGTGTCCTGCCCGACCTGCCCCCGCGTGCCTCACGCCCCGCCCCACACGCTCTGCCGACACACCCGACCACCAGACGAACCTTGGACCAGTAACCACCCGCTCCTAGGAGGAACCACCCATGGGACAGCGTACGAAGCGCGGCAGGGTCTACCGTCGATGCGGCTGCCAGGACGAGAACAAGAAGCAGCTCGGCCCCTGGTGCATGCGCCTGCTGGAGGACACGAAGCACGGAACGTGGACCTACGCCGTCGACCTCGCCCGCGAGGACGGCCAACGCCGTACCCGCCGCAGGGGCGGCTTCGCCAGCCACGCCGAAGCCGCCCGCGAGATGGCCGCCGTCCTGGACGGCGAGCTGCGCGGCGTCTACGAGAACCGCCGCACCACCGTCGCCGGCTACCTGCGCGAATGGCTCACCACATCGTGCCCCTCGCGTGTGCGTGCGTAGTCGCTGAGCAGGCGTTCGGAGTCGGCGGTGAAGCGTTCAAGCAGAGTCATTCCTTCTCCTGCCCTGCCTGCTTCGCCGTACGGGGCGAGCAGGTCGTAGCAGGCGCGCAGTGTTGAAGCGTGACGGTCACCGTGGGTCTGCGCCATGGCGGCGAGGACTTGCTCCTCGAGCTTGCTGGCCTCCTCGGCTTGTCCTACCTCTTGCAGGGCAAGGGCCAGAGCGGCCCGGGAGCGCAGGGTGTACGGGTGAAGGTCTCCAAGGAGCTGCTCGGAGCGAATCCCGACCTGTTTCAGGCCGTTGATGGCGTCGGCGTGGCGTCCAGCCTTCAGATAGGAAGCCGCCAGGGAGGAGCGGGCACGCCAGGTGTCGGGGTGGTAGTCGCCGAGGAGGCTTCCGGAGTCCGCGGCGACCCTTTCTCCGAGGGTCAGGGCTTCCTTGATGCTTCCGGCTGCTCGGTACGCGGCGGCCAGAGCGGCCCGAGCGTGCCAGGTGTCGACGTGATCATCGCCTAGGAGATGCTGCGCGTCGCTGGCGACTTGCTCCAGCAGGGCAACGGCCTCTGCCGTCTGTTCGGCCTTCAGGTAGGAGGCTGCGAGGTCGGACCGCGCGCGCCAGGTCTCGGGATGCAGGTCGCCCAGATATCGCTCGGAGTCGGCCACCACTTGCTTGCCCAGGGAGACGGCTTCGTCGATCCGGTCGGCTTCCCGGTAGGCGGCTGCCAGGTTCGTACGGGACCTCAGGGTCGTGGGATGGCGGGCTCCCAGAAGAGACTCGCAGTCGGCTACCACCCGTTCCTCGAGGGCGATTGCGTCGCTGGCGCGGCCTGCCCACCGGTAGGAGAAGGCGAGTGCAGCGCGGGCGATGACGGTGTCGAGGTGCCTTTCGCCCAGGAACTGCTCGGAGTCGGCCACGACCTGTTCCCCGAGGGCGACGGCCTCCCCGATCCGTCCTGCCCACCGGTAGGCCAGGGCCACGGCAGCGCGGGCGACGAGTGTGTACGGGTGGTGGCGGCCCAGCAGGTGCCCGGAGCTGGCCACTATCTCTTCCCCGAGGGCGACTGCTTCGAGGACACGTCCGGCTCGCCAGTAGGTCAAGGCGACGGCGGAACTCGCGGTGATGGTCAGGGGGTGCCGCGTTCCGAACAGTCGCTGACAGTCGGCCCGGGTCTGCTGACCGAGTGCGGTTGCTTCTTCGATGCGGCCCGCCCAGCAGTAGGCGAAGGCCAAGAGGCACCGGGCGTGGATGGTTTTGGTGTGCTCCGCGCCCAGAAGTCGCTCGCTGGAGGCCACAAACCGCTGCCAGTGGGTGACCGCCGCGGCATGAAAGCCCGCAGTCGCCAGGCTGTGGCCGGCCCGCCTGAGAATCGGGTGGCTCTCGGGTTGCCAGAGCAGATCGCCCGCGCAGGACGCCAGTGCATCGGCGTTGCTCCGCAACGCGGCCGCCAGGTCGGGGTGTTCATGATCACTCGGGGGCCAGACGCCGGCCAGGGCATCGGCGGCAGCCCAGGCGGTGGCCGGCAGATCGCCGGGCAGGATGGTTTCGCGGGTGGCTCGAGCGGTCAGGGCATGTACCCGGACCGCACGTGGATCGTCTCGCCCGCCGCAGGTGAGGAGCCCGTAGCGGTGCAGTACGCGCAGCACTGCCTCTGCTTCGTCGGTGCTGACCGGGTCCGGGGTCGCGACGGTGGGTGCGGGCGGGGTGCGATGCGCGGTCAGGTAAGCCGCTGTAGTGGAGGCAGCCCACAGCTCGCGGGGGTGGCCGGCCGGGTCGAGATGGGCGGCGAGGCGGATGGCTGCGGCGGCCAGGCCGACCGGCTCGCACTGCTGGGCGGCGTCGAGGGTCAGCAGTAGGGCGGCGGTGATCTGCCGACCGTAGCCTTCGCTGTCGGCTTCGCGGGGCAGCACCGCGTCGAGGCGTGCGCGGCGGTCGGTGAACCGCTGGAGGTAGGAAGTGCAGGGCACGTCCTCGTTGATCATGTACGAGGCAGCGTGCCCCAGGGCCAGCGGCAGGTGGCCCAGCTCGCGCACCATGGCCTCGGCTTGGGCGTCCAGCAGGTGGGGCGTGCCGGCGCCGGTGAATCGGTCGTGCAGATAGGCCGAGGCTTCGTTGGCGGTGTAGGTGCCGACCTCGACGACGGTTCGTCCGGCCCCCGACAGCCGCGCGTCTCGCAGTCGGGTGGTGGCCAGGGCTCGCCCGTTCGCGAGCCGAGAGCGTGGTGGCCACCAGCGGGAGAGCTCTTCGAGGTCGGTGAGGTCGTCCAGAACGATCAGCCATGAGCGTGATGTTGTGGCCAACCAGTCCAGGAAGGCGCGCGCGTCGGCTTCGGCGTCTTGCCCTTGTGCTCCGAGGATCTGGAGGCGGCGCGCGGCGAGCGCGTATTGGGAGACGACCTGGCCTGTTTCGGCGGCGTCGGCCCAGACCACCAGCTCGATGCCGGACTGCAGCGCTGCGTGTGCCTGCGCGGCCGCCAGTTGGGACTTCCCGACCCCGCCGCCCCCGGTGAGCACCTGGGTCGGCGCGGCCGGTTCCTGCCCGGGGCCTGATGGTTGATGTAGCCCGTGGCGGGGTTGGAATGCGGAAGCCAGCACGGGCACTTCTCCCACGCGTACCGGCCAGCTCACTGGCTGGGGCGCGGCCATCAGGTAGGTGTTGTACTGGCGGGAGTGGGAGCCGTTCTGGATGCCCGTCGGGCCGTGGAAGGTGCTTCCCGTCGTCGCCCCGCCCTGGTCGGAGGGTGGGCCGCTCACCGCGTCTGCCCGAAGTGGTTCTCCTGACGGGAGTTGGGTCCGGTCTGGATGGCAGCCGGGCCGTGGAAGGTGTTGCCTGTCACCGCGCCTTGGCCGGGTTGCTGGCGCAAGACCGGGTCGGCGAGAAGCTGCCGCAGCCTGTCCACGGCTTCGTCCCGCTCCGCGCTCTCCAAGCATTCCAGGGCCTGCGCGAACCGGGCCTCCCATGCGGCTTGCTGACGGACCTGCTCGACTTCGCTTTCACCGCCAGTCAGGGCATCGGCTGTGCTGTCGAGCCGCTCCAGTTCAATGTGCTCGCGGGCGGCATTGCCGTGGCCGAACCAGGCTGCGACCTTGGAGCGGATCCCTTTCCAGGCATCTGTGCCCGCAGCTGTCACTACCGCTGTGCCACCGGCCGCCGCAAGAGCCGCAATGTCCTCCGCCAGCATCCTGAGATCTCCTGCTCTGTGCGAAACCGTGGCCGCGTCGGCCGACGCAATGGTGAAAGGCGGTTGCTTCCTGACAGATCAGCTCGAAGCCCCCGTAAACCGGCCAACGAGCGCGACACTAACAGGGTCTATCACGAATTGGGTGTACTTCATCCGATTGGCGTACAGGTTGGAGGTGGGCTGATCGGCCTACACCCGCGCGGCGGTAAGGCGGCCGTCGAAGGCGGTGTCGAAGGCGTTCATCGCGCTCTTCCAGCGGTTGCTCCAGCGTTGCCTGCCGCGTCCGGTGGGGTCCAGGGCGAGGGCGGTCAGTGGCTTCTTTGCGCGTCAACAAACTTGGGAGACAGTAGAGTTGATGCAAATCGACCCACACCTTGGCCATCCGCTCACGCAGCGAGGTGACGAGGCATCAGCGTTCATTGCGTACACAGGCGCCCGTTATGACCCATGAGCGCTCATCGCGTGTGGTCCCCAAATGGTCCCCTGGGCCGCCATCCGTCACCGATTACGGCCAGTGACGGGAATCTGACATCTACTCAGACATGGCCTTCACAGGCGCCTGGCAGCCCCGATGACCACGGCGCACGCCAGCCCGCCGGACAGGTCGGTGTGGGCAGATCATGGTCGCTTACCCATCGGCTACGGATCGTGATCTTCAAGGCGGTGTGTCGTCTTGGGCGTGTCCTGCCCGATCAGTCCCGCCGTGCCTCACGCCCCGCCCCGCACGCTCTGCCGACACGCCCGACCGCCCGGCGAACCTGAACTCGGAACCACCAATCCGAGAAGGAGGAGCCCATGGGACAGCGTACGAAGCGCGGCAGGGTCTACCGTCGATGCGGCTGCCGCGACGAGCACAAGAAGCAGCTCGGCCCCTGGTGCATGCGCCTGCTGGAGGACGTGAAGCACGGCACGTGGACCTACGCCGTCGACCTCGCTCGCGAGGACGGCCGGCGCCGCGTCCGCCGTCGGGGTGGCTTCGCCAGCCACGCCGAGGCCGCCCGCGAGATGGCCGCCGTCCTGGACGGCGAGCTGCGCGGCGTCTACGAGAACCGCCGCACCACCGTCGCCAGCTACCTGCGCGAGTGGCTCACCATCAAGAAGCCGACCCTCGCCCCGAACACCGACGCCGGCTACAAGGCCTGCGTCGAACGCGACCTCATCCCCGCCTTCGGCCACCGCAGGCTCCTCGACCTGCGCGCCAAGCACATCAACGACTGGATCACCGCCCAACTCGCAGCCGGGCGCGGCCACGTCACCGTCTACCGGGCCGCCTCCACTCTGCGCAACGCGCTCAACGCCGCCGTCCGATCCTGGCGTCTGCGCTACAACCCCGCCAAGCACTCCGTCCCTCCAAGGCCCCGCGCCGAGGAGCGCACCTGCTGGACACCCGAGCAGGCCGCAACCTTCCTGCGCCACAGCGCGGAGCAGTACGCCGATCAGCTCACCGACTTGTTCGAGGTCATGCTCGGCACCGGCATGCGCCGCGGCGAAGTCCTCGCCCTGCACTGGTCCGACGTCCACCTCATGGACCACCAGCTCTTCGTCCGCTGGAACCTCGCCGCAGTCAACAACGGCAAGCTCCACCTCGGCCAGCCCAAGACACCGGCCAGCCGCGCCTGGATCAGCCTCTCCCCCAGAGTCATGACCGTCCTCCATCGCCAAGCCGCCATCCAAATGGCAGCCCACCCCGACGGCCGACTCGAAGGACTCGTGTTCTCCCACGGCGACGGCTCGCCCCTGCGACCCCAATGGGTCCTCAACCAACTCCGCAAGCGCACCGCCGAGATCGACCTGCCCCGCATCGGCCTTCAC
Organism: Kitasatospora sp. NPDC024654; assembly: GCF_055559155.1. Classification (NCBI taxonomy): domain Bacteria; kingdom Bacillati; phylum Actinomycetota; class Actinomycetes; order Kitasatosporales; family Streptomycetaceae; genus Kitasatospora; species Kitasatospora sp. NPDC024654. The sequence goes on along the minus strand of NZ_JBVHLF010000085.1, from coordinate 5,374 downwards.
GACCTCAGACACACCGCCGCCAGCATCATGATCGCCATGGGCATCCCCCTGGCCATCGTCTCCAAGACCCTGCGCCACGCCACCCTCGCCACCACCATCAACCTCTACGGCCACCTCTTCAAAGACTCCGCCGACCAAGCCGTCAACGCCCTCGCCAAAGCACTCGACCAGGCTGATGCCGACCGTGAGGATGCCTCGGCTGTCGTCGACGCATCCGCTCGCTTCGCCGCGTAGACCCGTACTGGTAGAGCAACGTGGGCCGAGCTGGGCATCTGCCGGCACCCGTTCAGGGGACACGGAGGCAAGCGTCGGCTGACTGTCCGTTAGGCTTGAGTCCATGTCCGGTCGTTCCCGCGCCGATACCCCCGAACACGCGCGCGCCCGCCGCCTCGGCCAGCAGCTGCAGGCCCTGCGTGAGGCGCGCGGCTGGAGCCGGTCCCAACTGGCCGCCTCAGCCGGTGTGCCGCTTCGGACAGTGACTCGCCTGGAGACCGGCCCCGCTGCGCAGCCCGGGCTCTTTACAGTGGTGGCGTTGGCGGACGCGCTGGAGGTGACGGTCGATGCGCTGGTGGCGGCCGCGGCTCCGGTGTCTGGTCTGTGGTCCACCGGGTACGAGGGCCGGACGATCGACTCGTTCGTCGCCGCGCTGGTCGAGGCGGGCGTGGATGCGGTGGCGGATGTTCGGCTCACTCCGATCAGTCGCAAGCCGGGGTTCAGCAAGTCCCGGCTGAGCGCGGCGCTGGCTGATGCCGATATCGCCTATCTGCACCTGCGTTCACTGGGAAATCCGAAGGACAACCGGGCGCCGTTCTGGGACGGCCGCGTCGGCGAGGGCTTGGCCGCATTCGCCGGCGTGATGGCGGCGGAGCCGGCCCGGCGGGAGTTGGACGAACTCGCCGCGCTGGCCGCCGAGCGGTCGGTGGCGGTGCTGTGCTTCGAGCAGGACGAGCGCCGCTGCCACCGCCAGGCGGTTCTCGCCGAACTGCACCGGCGCACCGCACTGCCCGTCTCCGCCCTGGCCTGATCGGCATCAACTACTGGCCGGGCAGGCACTCTTGCGCTTGCGGCACCGTGGCCTCCCAATGGTGACAGGAGTCGAACCAGGGGGCTGGCATGCCGATTTCGGGCTGGGAACGAGCGCGCATCCTGATCACGGTGAAGACCTATCCCGAGGTCTCGCACAAGTACCTGGAAACGTGCTGTGTGGCCGGCATCCGCCTGGACACGGACCCGGTCCGGCACGTGCGCCTGTTCCCGGTCCCGCACCGACTGCTCGACGAGGACAAGCAGTTCGCCAAGTACACGATCGTCGAGGTCAACGTCCGGCGCCACCATACTGACCGGCGCCCGGAGAGCCTGCGCCCCAACCTGGACACCCTGCGAGTCGTCGGCACCATCAGCAGCCGCGGCGGCTGGGCCGATCGCCTTGACATTGTCAGACCGTTGATCGCACCGTCCCTGTGCGCGATCAAACGCCGTCAGGAGACAGAAGGGAACTCGCTCGGCCTCTTCCGGCCCGCCCGCATCGAGTCCTTCCGACTGGCCGACGCACGCCCCTGGACCACCGAACAGCACGGCATCGTCAACCAGACCGACCTCCTGCACCCCGACCACCGGCCCCTCGAATGGGTGCCCTACGAATTCCGCTACCGCTTCCACTGCGACGACGGCTCCTGCCGAGGCCACGACATGGGCCTGCAGGATTGGGAAGCCGGCCAGTCCTGGCGCAACTTCCGCCGCCGCTACCCCACCCACCGGCTCACGGACGTGCTTCGCGACCGCTGGTGGACCCAGATGATCACACCCGAGCGGGCCACCCACTTCTTCGTCGGCAACATCGCCGCCCACCCGAGAACGTTCATGCTCCTGGGACTGTTCAACCCCACGGTCGCCGCCCTCACCGCTCCCCACCAGGACGCGCTCTTCTGACCGCGATCCCCATGAGCGGCGGATCCTACGCCTGCGAGCGCTCGTGGCGGCTGTGCGGGCTATGCCGCGCTGGCCACGGCGGGCCCGGCCAGCTCGGGAAACCCGATGCCGGCCCGGCGGACGGCAGCTGTGGGGCTGTCGCCCGGCTGATGGAAGTACCTCATGGCCGACGTGAGGAGAGCTGGATCAGGCGCCGGTGCAGGTCGTCCACTATGCGGCAGCCGCCCTCGACCCGAGCTCGGGAAAGCGCGCCTGCCAGGCTTCGCGGGCCTCCCGGGGCAGGTACAGGTCGGGCCAGATCGTCAGCAGCGTGGTCCGGTCCAGGTAGGTGTGCAGGTCGTCGTGGGTCTGTGCCTCGCGGATCACGCGCCCGTACATCAGTACGAGGTCGGCGTGATCCGCGAAGTCGTAGGTGTAGTGCGGTCCCCAGTCGATGTGCCGCGGCAGCATGACCGTTCCGATCGTCGGCCCCGCCAGCAGGCCGATCGAGACCGGCAGTGCGTACGGCTTGGCCGCGGAGTACCTACTCATCCCCCCAACTCTGCCGCACCGCTGGCCACAGTGGTGGCGGATCGCCGATCACGGCTGGCAGAGTTGCCTGGTCCAGGTGGGTGTGCAGGTCGTCGGGGTCTGCGCTTCCCGGATGACCCGCTCGTACATCAGCTGTGCTACGCCAACGCAGCGGCTCCCGAGTAGCCCGCGTCCGAACGAAAGCACATCCGTCGGCGCGGCCACAGACGGACCGCCCGGGCCCGGCTACCCCCTGCTGTGTTGCCCGAGCCACCGATAGCGTGACATGCCTATTGATCAGTTGAATGCCGGACGATACGATCACGGCCTTCACTGTGTGTTGCGCTGCGGGCACCATCGGCTTTGCTTTTCGGCCATGGCACGCCTGGCCGATCGTGGGGAGGTGGCCGTGGCGGAGGGTGTCGGAGCCATAGCGGCCCGGGGCTCCGATCATATAATTTTAGGCGCGATGCCCGACCCCGGAAGGCTCGTACGCGAGCCCGCACCACCCGTGCCGCCCGCGCTCCGCCGGGCCCGGATCAGCGTCGCGCTGGTCTTCGCCACCCACGGCGCGGTCAACGGCAGCTTCGCCGCCCGGATCCCGGCTCTCCAGGAGCAGGCGCGCCTGGACCCGGGGCAACTCGGGCTGGCGCTGGTGATGCCCGCGGTCGGCGCCTCGCTGGCGATGCCACTGGCCGGCCGGATCGCCCACCGGCTGGGCGCCCGGGCCGCCATCCGGCTGCTGCTCGGCCTGTGGTGCCTGGCCCTGGCGCTGCCCGCGCTCGCCCCCGGACTGCCCTGGCTCTGCCTGGCGCTGCTGGTCTTCGGCGCCACCTCGGGCATGGCGGACGTGGCGATGAACGCCGAGGGCGTACTGGTCGAGCAGCACCTCGGCCGGTCCGTGATGTCGGGACTGCACGGGATGTGGAGCTGCGGCGGGCTGGTCGCCGCCGCGCTCGGCGCACTGGCGGCCCGTCAGCACCTGGCCGTCGAGGCCCATCTGGCGCCGGCTGCGGCCGTGCTGCTGGCGGCCGGCCAGCTGGCCTGCGGCGGGCTGCTCGACGAACGGCCGGAGCGGAGCGCGCAGGCACCGCCGCGGTTCGCGCTGCCGCCGCGCTCGGCGCTGGCGATCGGGCTGGTCGGCTTCTGCGCGGTCTTCGCCGAGGGCGCCGGAACCGACTGGTCCGGCGTCTACCTGCGGGACGTCGCGCACGCCCCGGCCGGGACGGCGGCCGGCGCGGTGACCGCCTTCGCGCTCACCATGGCCGCCAGCCGGCTGGCCGGGGATGCCGTGGTCCGCCGGCTCGGCCCGGTCCGGACCGTGCGGCTCGGCGGCGCGCTGGCCGGGGGCGGCGGACTACTGGTGGTGGCGGCGGGCAGCGCGCCGGTGGCGCTGGCCGGCTTCGCGCTGCTCGGCTCCGGAATAGCCGTGGTGGTGCCGCTGGCCTTCGCCGCCGCGGGGCACCGCGGGCCGAACCCGAGCCAGGCGATCGCCGGGGTGGCCACGGTCACCTACACCTCCGGGCTGGTCGCGCCCGCGATCGTCGGCGCGATCGCCCAGGCCACCTCGCTCAGCGTCTCGTTCGGGCTGGTCACCGTGCTGGCCACGAGCCTGGTGCTGACCGCTGGCGCGCTGCGCCCAGTGACCGGGGCCAAAGCCGGGCCGCACTGACCGGCAACGCCTTGCAGCGGCCAGGAAGGGTCTTCTGCCGCGGTAGCCGGGGCTTTGACACCGCGTGATACAACGAGCCACACCCGTATCCATTCTGGGATGGCCCGCTAACTCCGCAGTCTCAGCAGCTACCTGATCCGGCATCAAGCAGAACATCGTCTGGACGACGACGCTCTGCGCTGCCACGACCCGCAGCCGCACCACCTCCCGGCCGGCGTCAACCTAGGACCATGCCCAACGACGATCGCACCCATCCAACGAGGAGGAGGCTCAACAGTCCCTGCTCAAATATCTGACATGAGTGCGATAAGCTCTGAAGTCGTGACTACGGCGCGACTCTCAGACATCGCGGCGCAGGCGGGGGTCAGCGAAGCCACCGTCAGCCGTGTACTCAATGGCAAGGCAGGAGTCTCTGCCGCCATGCGGCAGACAGTGCTCGCTACTCTCGATTTGCTCGGGCTGGAAGCCACTGCCCCGTCGAGGTCGCGGAGCGCTGGTCTCATCGGTTTGATTACCCCGGAGCTGAATGACCCGATATTTCCGGCACTGGCGCAGTTAGTCGAACAGGCACTCATTCGTCAGGGGTACACCCCGGTCCTGTGCACCCAGACGCCAGGCGGCACCACCGAAGGCGACTTGGTCGACATGCTGGTGGGACGAGGTGTCGTCGGCATCGTCTCCATCTCAGGCCGGCACGCTGACACCTCACTTCCTTCTGATCGCCACATCAATATGACGTCACCTCGGATACCTCATGTGCTGATCAACGGCGCCAGCGGTCGCACGAACGTCCCATGTCTCTCGGTGGACGACCGCTCCGCGATGCGAATGGCGGTGCAGCACCTAGTGGAACTGGGTCACGAGCGGATCGGTCTGGCCGTGGGTCAGCGCCGGTACACACCGGCACAGCGAAAGGTCGAGGGGTTCGTTTCTGCTCTGCGGAACTCACTCGGCATGAGTGACGACGAGGCCCAAGGCCTGGTTCGTCACACGCTGTTCAGCGTGGAAGGCGGTCACGCGGCAGCCGATGCGCTGATAGACCAAGGTTGCTCGGCGATCGTGTGTGGCAGCGACATGATGGCCCTCGGCGCGGTCCGAGCCGTCCGCCAACGGGGCCTTTCCGTCCCGAAGCACATCTCGGTAGTCGGCTTCGACGACTCCCCTCTAACCTCGATCTTGCATGACGGCTCGTCAGCTTGGCTGGCGGGCCGTTTTTGCTTGGCCGGGCCGGTGTTTCTGCTCTGTGGGCATGGTGAGGGCCCG